>DASWMA010000503.1:0-17314 GCA_036399995.1 Longimicrobium sp.
CGCCCGAGGTGGCCGCCACCGACCTGCGCGGCCGCCCCGTGCGCCTGAGCCAGCTGCGCGGCGAGGTGGTGCTGCTGAACATCTGGGCCACCTGGTGCGGCCCCTGCCAGCAGGAGATGCCGTCGATGGAGCGCCTGTACCGCACGCTCCGCCCCGAGGGGCTGCGGATGGTGGCGGTGAGCATCGACGCCAGGGCCGGGCAGCCCGACCCCGACGGCCGCCCCGGCGGCGACGTGGCCGCCTTCACCCGCGAGTTCGGGCTCACCTTCGACATCTGGCAGGACCCCAGCGGCGCCATCACCCGTGACTACCGCACCACCGGCGTGCCCGAGAGCTTCCTGGTGGACAAACGCGGGAAGATCGTGAAGAAGGTGATCGGCGCCACCGAGTGGGACGACCCCGCGACCGTGGCGCTGATCCGCCGCCTGCTGAAGGAATGACTTTGCGCCATGCGCTGCGCAGGGTCACCAACCAGTGGCGGCTGAAGCTGACCGCGCTGGCGCTGGCGATCCTGCTGTGGGGGGTGGTGAGCGCCGAGCAGGTGACCACGCAGTGGATCCCCGTGCGCGTGGACGCGGTGGTGCGCGACCCCGACTACCTGCTGACCGGCGGCGCCGACCCCGCCACCGTGCGCGTGCGCTTCCGCGGCTCGGGGCGCGAGCTGTGGGAGCTGGCGCTGGAGCGGCCCACCCTCGTCCTGGCCGTGCGCAACGTGGGGAACGCGCGCACCTTCGCGCTCGACCCCGCCATGGTGCGCGTGCCCGAGGCGCTGCGCGGCGTGGAGGCCACCGACGTGCGCCCCGGCGTGGTGCGGCTGCCGCTGGAGCGCCAGGCCACGCGCAGCGTCCCCGTGCGCGCCCGCATCGGCGCGCGCTCGGCCGAGCGCTTCGTGCTGGACGGCCGCCCCGGCGTGACCCCCGCCACCGTGGAGCTCACTGGCGCCGAGGGTGCCATCTCGCAGGTGGACGAGGTGCGCACCCGCGCCTTCGAGATCGTGCGCGACGACAGCACCTTCTCGCAGCTGGTGGGGCTCGACACCACCGGCCTGCACGGGATCCGCGTGTCCACGCACGAGGTGCGCGTGACCGGCCGCGCCGACCGCCGCGTGGACCGCACCTTCGCGGTGATGGGCGTGGCGGTGCCCGCCGGCTACACGGCCGCGCCCGACCAGGTGGAGGTGCACGTGTTCGGCGCCGAGCGCGCGGTGGGGGCGCTGACGCCGCGCGAGGTGCGCGCCGCGGTGCTGGTGGACTCGATCCCGCGCGACCTGCCGCCCGCCGGCGCCATCGTCCCCGTCACCGTGCTGGGCGTGCCCGCGGGCGCGTCGGGGCGCGCGGTGCCCGGCCGCGTGCGCGTGACCCGCGCGCAGAACCCGGCCGACACGGCGCCGGCCGCCCGTCCCGCCGCGGCTGCTCCCGCCGCTCCCGCACAGCCCGCGAGGCCGCGATGACGGCGCCGCTGGTGCTGGGGATCGAGACGAGCTGCGACGAGACCTCGGCCGCGGTGCTGCGCGGCGAGGGCGAGCTGCTGGGGCACGTGATCTTCACGCAGGACATCCACCGCCTGTACGGCGGGGTGGTGCCCGAGCTGGCCAGCCGCGCCCACCTGCGCACGCTGGACGACGTGGTCGAGGGCGCGCTGCGCGAGGCGGGCGTGGCGCTGGGCGAGGTGGACGCGTTCGCGGTGACGGCCGGTCCCGGGCTGATCGGCGCGCTCCTGGTGGGTGTCGCGTGGGCCAAGGCGGCGGCGTGGGCCGAGGGGAAGCCGGTGGTCGGCGTGCACCACATGGAGGCGCACCTGTTCGCCACGCAGCTCGACCACCCGGACGCGAAGCCGCCGTTCGTGGCGCTCCTGGTCTCCGGCGGCCACACCATGCTGCTGTGGGTGCCCGCCTGGGGCGAGTACCACCTCCTTGGGGCCACCCGGGACGACGCGGCGGGGGAGGCGTTCGACAAGGCGGCCAAGATCCTGGGGCTGGGCTACCCCGGCGGCCCGTCGATCCAGAAGGCCGCCGCGGAGGGCGACCCCAAGCGGCATCCCCTCCCGCGGCCGCTGCTGAACCGCGGCCAGCGCCCCGGCGAGCCGGGGTTCTACGAGATGTCGTTCAGCGGGCTCAAGAACGCGCTGCGCCTCCTGGTCCGCGACCTGGAGCGGCAGGGCCGCCTGGGCGACGAGGTGCCGCACGTGGCCGCGAGCTTCCAGGCCGCGGTGGTGGACGTGCTGGCGAGCAAGACGATGCGCGCCGTAAAGGAGACCGGCTGCCGCCGCGTGGTCCTGGGCGGCGGCGTGGCCAACAGCCGCGCGCTGCGTGAGGAGATCCGGCGCCGCCTGGGCCCCGCCGGCGAGCTGTACGCCCCCAGCCCGCGCCTGTCCACCGACAACGCCGCGATGATCGCCCGCGCCGGCCTCTTCCGCCTGCAGCGCGGCGAAACGGCGGGGCTGGAGCTGAACGCCCGCGCCGACCTCCCGTTCCCCGGGCTGGTGCGCGCCTCGCCCAACGTAATCACGAACGACTCTCAAGACATCGCAGTCCGCATCGATCCGGAGGTGGCTGAGCCGTTGATGCGGTCTATAAGGGCAGTTGCAGATAGCGTTCGCCTGAACGAGGATCTGCTTCGGGCACTCACGCCGGTTGTCGCGGACTTTAGGCAGTTCCCGACCATGTACCCGACTGCCGAACACATTGGCGAAATCTTTAATTCGTTCAAAATCCCTCGCGAGGCTTTGCTCGCGTCAGAGGCGATTCGAGCTATCGAAGCGACTCGGGTTATCCCGCGACTTGATTTCGGCCTGTCCGAAAGCGTACGAGCTATGTTGAAGGCGTCATTGCCCAGCTTGGACGCTGCAAACTCGCTGGCCGGTACCTTTGCTGAGCTAACAAAGTCGTATCCGAACGGCTGGATCCAGAGCCTTCATCAGGATTACCCTGGGCTTCGAGTTACCGCATTCCGAACAGCAGAAATGGAAGCCGCCTTGGCGGCTATTTCGGCTACATCCCTCCCTATCGCGGATGTGGTTTCGCCCCTTGCTCGCTCGTTGTCGGCTCTTTCCGCCGCAGCTGCAGATGTGTGGAAGGATTTCAGAAAGCAGCAGACACTCCCAGCGGCGATGCCCGCGTGGTATTGGGAGGCCCCTGTTGTCCAGTCTTACCGGGCGGCGGAGAACGTCGTCCAAATCGCGCATCCGGATGAAGACGCAACAACCGGAGTAATCGAACCCGAATCGTTCAGCAGCCAAGGCTTGGTAGCTTGGCTGGAAACCCTCGGTCCCGAATTCGTAGACGCGTATCTCGCTGGGCAGGAGTCGTTGCAACGAGGAGGTCGAGACTACGTTCGTCACGCATCGGTTTCGTTACGAGAGCTGCTTGACAAGTTGCTCATGAGGCTCGCGCCGGAATCCGATGTGCGTCTATGGGGGCCTGGGGCAGAACTGCTGGACCGTAAGCAAACGCATAAAGCGCGTTTGAAGTACTTGTTCCGGAACTTGGAGGGAGGGGCATATGCGCGGTTCGCCGAGAAGGATATCGATCTGATCCTTCAGACCTTCTACGCCCTGAACCAGGGGACGCACTCACTCGCAAGTCCTTTCTCCGAACGTGCGATGCTTGTGCTGCGGGCCCGGATCGAGGGACACCTGCTGATGCTTCTTGCAGCATCAGAATCTTAATTCTCAACACTGGCACGCCCATCGCATCCTCTGCTCTCGTTCGCGCGCAAACGCTGCTGACCCCAGGCCCGGCCGCCGGTTGATCACGCTCCTCCACGTTTCGGATCTGCACTTCGGCCCGCCGTACATCGAGCGGGTGGGCGAGGCGGTGCAGGGGTTCGCGGCCGCGCTGCGCCCCGACGCGATCATCGCGTCGGGCGACTTCACCCAGCGCGCCAAGGCCAGCCAGTTCGCCGCCGCGCGGGCGTTCCTCGACCGGCTCCCGCAGGTGCCCACGGTGGTGACGCCCGGCAACCACGACGTGCCGCTGTACCGCCTGGCCGAGCGGATGCTGGACCCGTACAAGCACTACCGCGAGCACATCCATCCCGAGCTCGACACCGTCACGCGCATCCCGGGCGCCACCATCGTGGCGATCAACTCCACCGCGCCGCGGCGGATGATCACGAACGGCCGCATCCACCGCTGGCAGCTCGACTTCGTGGCCGACGCGTTCAAGGACCTCCCCGACGAGGAGCTGCGCATCGTGGTGTCGCACCACCACTTCGCCCCCCCGCCCGACTTCGAGGGCGCCGAGGCGATGCAGCAGGCGCAGCGCGCGCTCGACGCGTTCACCGCCATGAAGGTGGACATGGTGATGGGCGGGCACCTGCACCGCGCCTACATCGGCAACTCGCTCGACGTGTACGCCGGGCAGGACCGCGAGCACGGCATCGTGATCCTGCAGAGCGGCACCAGCACCTCGCGCCGCGGCCGCGCGCGCGAGCGCGAGAAGAACTCGCTGAACGTGGTGCGCCTCGACGGCACCACCATCCGCGTGACGCACTACATGTTCTTCGACGACTCGGGCGACTTCATCCCCACCAGCCGGCACCTCTTCTTCCGCCGCGGGCGCCCGCCGCTCGACGCCGAGGGGCGCGCCGCGGTGGAGGCCATCTTCCGCGACGACCGCTCGGAGCCGCGCCCATGACGGCGCCCGCTGCCGGGTGGATGCGGCTGGCCGCGGCCGGCGCGGTGGTGGCGCTGGGCGCCGCCGCCTCGCTCTACGTGGTGCGCGCGCTGCGGGAGCGTGGGCGGCAGACGGGTACCGGCCGGGCGCCGCAGGCGGGGCGGCCGCTCACGCTGGTCCGCGGCGGGGCGGGGGAGGGCTGACCCCATGGCGCGCACACGGGGGTGGCGGCTGGCGAGCTGGGCGCTGGGGGGGATCCTCCTGGGCGTGACCCTGGCGTTCCTGGTGGCCAACATCGTGGCGCGCACGCGCCCGGGGCACGAGTGGGTGCTGCGGCAGACGCTGAGGGCGCTGGGCGGGTCGATCAAGGGCGGCGGGCTGAAGGTGGCGCGGGTGGAGGGCAACCTGTTCGAGGGGGCCAAGCTCTACGGCATCTCGCTGCGCGACCGGCAGGGGCGGGCCTTCATCCTGGCCGACAGCGCCTACGCCAAGTACGACGTGCGCACCCTGCTGTCGCCGCGCATCGTGGTCGACTCGCTCACGCTGTACCGGCCGCGCATCTGGGTGTTCAAGCTGCCGGGCGACTCGCTGTGGAACTACCAGGCGATCTTCGCCGACAGCATGCCGGCCGACACCACGCGCCCGCACGTGGAGCGCTCCACCGCGCTGGGCGTGGTGCGCTTCGTGAACGGCTCGCTGCGCGTGGAGACGCCGTTCCGCGCCGACAGCACGCTCCCCCGCGCGGCCCAGCAGCGGCAGATCCGCGAGTTCCTCTCCGACTCGGGCGCCGTGATCATCCGCAGCGTTCCGCGCGGCTACGTGCGCACCGTGGACGTGCGCCGGCTGAACGGCGTGCTGACCGCGGTGCGCTTCGCCCCGGGAAGCGAGCTGGGCACCACGGCCACCATCGACACGCTGCGCGCCGACGTGCAGTTCTACCGCCAGCCGATCGTGATCCGCCACCTGAGCGGGAAGTTCTCGCTGCCGGGCGAAGAGATGGGGAGCGTGGGGTACTCGCGCTACGGCGGGCTGCAGACGGGGTTCGCGGAGTTCGACATCCCCGACGCCCGGCTGCCGGATTCGAAGCTCGCCGTCTCGGGCGTGGTGCGCTTCGACAACTACCCGCGCTGGTTCGACCCCGCCAAAGGGCCGATGTACGACATCGCGCTGCGCGGCGACTCGGTGAGCTTCAAGGACTTCCAGTGGCTCTACGAGCGCTTCCCGTCCAACATGGGCGGGAAGATGAACCTGCTGATCGAGAACCGCCCCGAGGGGCTGATGATCGACGTGCGCAACGCGCGGCTCTCGGCGCCGGGCACGCGGATCAACGGCAACTTCGGGTTCATCATGGGCGACACCATCCACTTCGTGGACGTGAACGTGGATGCGCAGCCGATCCGCGTGTCGCTGATCGAGCAGATGCTTCCCGACGGGCTGCCCGTGCGCGGGCTGGTGCTGGGCGGCGTGAGCATCCGCGGCAACAACGCCCCCGCCCGTGCCGACGGCAACGAGACGGACGCTGAATCCGACGACGCGGACGAGGAGCCGGCTCCGCGCGCGAGAACGGCCCCCAAGCCCGCCGCGCCCGCGCCGGCGGAGCGCGAGGAGGCGGCGACGGAGATCGACGTGGTGCCGCCGGAGGAGGCCGCCGCGCCGCCCGCCGGCCGGCGCGACACCACGTTCCGCCCCGCGCCCGTGCAGCCGCGCCAGTCCGACACCGCCACGGCGGCCGAGATCCGGCGCCGCGGCTCCGGCGCGCGGCCGCGCTGACCGCTCGTCCCGATCATACGACCTTGCCGGACATCGTTCCGGTTCCAGGACTGAAGAATCTCACGCAGAGCAGCAGAGCACGCAGAGGAGACTGGTTGTTCTCTGCTCCTCTGCTCCTCTGCTGCTCTGCGTGAGACATGTCCTTCGGGATCTTCACTCCGGAACGATGCTCTGTAACGCGGTATCAATCATACGAATCCGGCAAAAGACATGATCACACAGAGGCACAGAGACACAGAGAACTGCACTCCCTTCTCTCTGTGTCTCTGTGCCTCTGTGTGACATCCAGCGATCCTGGATTCAACGACCGTTCAGGCGGATCCGGTCGTGCGGAGCACCGAAAGGGAGGCTGGAGCGAATGCCCTTCTCCGTTTCCTCCGTTTCCTCCGTGTGACCATCAGCAGCGTTGGCCCCGCCACGGAAGCTTCCGGAGCGCGGATCAGTTGCCGCTCCCCAGGTACCCCCCGTCGGCCGCCGCGCCCGACCCGATCTGCGGTGGGGCGTCCACCGGCTCCTCCAGGTTGCCGCTGCCGATATAGCCGCTCGCGTCGGCCGCAGCGGTGCCCGAAGAGGCGTCGGTGGGGGGCAGCAGCCCCACGCCGCTGCCGAAGGCCGGGTGGGCGTCCGCGCGCGAGGCGCCGGTCCGCAGGGCGGGCTCGGTGGGGCTTCCGGCGCAGGCAGACAGCGCCAGCAGCGCCGCCGGAACGATCAGCTTTCGGATCATCGGATGGATCTCCGCTTGGTGTGGAATGGGTCTCGGGCGCCGTGCTCCGGGCGCCCTGCGGAGTTTATCCGACCTCCAGCGTGCCGTCTGCCGCGATGCCGCGTGCGCGCCCTGCCGCGGCGTGAGCGGGCGCCTGGGAGGCACGAGTCGTAGTTTCGGACCGGGGTGGAACGATCCGTATTGGACGAAGTGCGGTTGCGGGTGTGACGCTTTGTCGTGTCCAGTGCAACGGCCGCGCTCCACGCGACTTTGGAAACGAGAAAGCGCGCCGGAGCTGGGGTGCTCCGGCGCGCTTCGAATACTGGTTCCGCGTGAGTCAGTGCATCGCCGCAGCCACGAACGCGGAGCGTTGCTGCGGCGGCGGCGCGTCCGCCGGGCCGATCACCCGCCGCACCACGTCGCGGATGCGCGCCAGGTCGCACGGCTTGGTCACGTGCCCGGCGAAGCCCTCGCGCAGCGAGCGCGACTCGGGCCAGGCGAGCACGTCGGCCGTCACCGCCACCACGGGGATCTCGCGGGTGAGCGGGTCGGCGCGCAACTGCCGGAACGCCGACGCGCCGTCGGTGTGCGGCATGCGCATGTCCATCAGCACCAGCGCCGGCCGGCTCGCCTCCACGGCGCGGCAGCCTTCGGCGCCGTCGTAGGCGTGCAGCACGGTGTATCCGGCGTGCTCCAGGTACAGCCCGACCAGCACGTGCTGGTCGGGATCGTCGTCCACGATGAGGACGGTCTTGGCGGCCATTGGGTGGCTCCGGGTGACCCCGCGGCAAACCCGCCGAGGGGGTGGGGACCGAGCCGATTGGGATGGGAAAGCCCAATGTAAAGCGTGAACAGACGTCGTACAACACTTTTCATTTCGAGCGACCAGGCTGCTACGAACTGTGACATATGCGGGGCGGCAACGGCTTGCGTCACGGACGCGCGAGCACGGCCGCCACGGCGGGACGGGAGCGGACGAGGACGCCGTATCCGATCGCCAGCAGCTCCGACACCACGCGCTCCAGTTGCTCGGGATTCAGCTCGTCGGCTTCGCCCGGCTCGCGCCAGTCGTAGACCGCGTCGTGGCGGCGCCGGCGAAGACGGTTCATCTCTTCGCCCACCCGGGAGAGCGCCGGCTCGTCCAGGGCAGAGAGCGTGGCGAATGCCACGTAGTGGTGCCCGCCGGGCGCGGAGCGAACGCGGTAGCCGGCATTCCGAACCAGCGTGATCGCCGCCTGGAGGCCTGCCTGGTAGCACACCGACACGCGCATCTCCACCGTCTGCACGCGGCGAGCATCGTGGAACGCGCCCACCGCCACCCGCCAGCGGCCCACGATCTCGTCGTCGTGCGCGGCGAAGGGCTCGATCGACCGTGCGTCGACCAGACGCTGGAGCGCGTGGCTCACGCGGCGCGCCTGAGCCGTTCCAGCGCGGACGGATCGCCGGCGATCCACTGCCTGGGTTCGGCCGCCACGCGCTGGAAGAACACGCTTCCGCGCCGCACGCGGCCGATCGCCCGGTCGGGGGTGTACTCCATCACGTCGATCTCGCGGCCCAGCAGCAGCTCGATCTCGGTGAGCGCCCGGCCCACGGCGTGGTGGACGTCGTCGCGGCCCAGGATGAACAGGTCCACGTCGCTCCCGGGGCCCGCGTCGCCCCGTGCCTCGGAGCCGAACACGAACGCCGCCTCCACGCCCTCCACCCCCGCGAACGCGGCGCGCAGCAGCTCCACCGGGGCCGCGGTGAGCCCGATCAGCGTCCGCAGCGGCTGCCAGCGAGGGTGCCCGGTCTCCAGCCGGTACATCAGGCGGTTTCCGCGCGTCTTCCGCGACAGCACGCCCAGCCGGAGCAGGCGGCGGAGCTCCGCCTGCAGCGACGCCATCCCCATCCCGGTCAGCCGCTGCAGCTCGCGGACGTGAACCTCGTCGTCGGGGTGAACGGCAAAGTGCACCAGCAGCCGCGCCATCGCGCCCGAGGCGAAGACGCTTTCCAGCAGCGACGATGCGCGAGACGTCGGGATCGCCTTCATCGGCTTCCAGGATGATCCAGAATATGGAACGGTCTCATCCAACGTACCCCGCCCGGCGCCGGATCACAAGCGAGCCGATGCACGACCGCCTGGAACGCGAAACGCCCGGACGGGATCGGCTCCCGTCCGGGCGTCGGCGCCGGCGACCCTGCTCACTGCGGGCGGTTCTTGTCGATGATGGCGGCCAGGATCAGCAGAAAGGCCACCAGGCGCAGGCCGTACAGCCAGAGCGCCGCCCCCCCGTCGCTGGCATCCGCGATCAGGCTGAGGGCGCCGCGCTGCACCGCCAGCAGGCAGAACGCCGCGCCGAACGCCGCGAACAGCCGGTCGCGCGTGCCGCGCCAGAAGCGCAGGAAGAACAGCCCCGCGGTGAGGTAGGCCATCACCATGGCCCCCGACACCAGTGTCTTCAGCTCGTCTCCCATACCAGCCCGTAGATCAGCAGCATCAGCCCGGCCAGCGCCGGAAGCGAGCGCCAGAGCGAAAGGTCCATGCTGGGCACCACGCGCATGTCGATCAGCAGCAGCACGTTGTTCAGCGTGAGCCCCACGAAGCACAGCCCCACCCACAGCAGCAGCCGCACGCGGTTCCGGGCGTAGCCGCGCAGCAGCAGCACCGCGCAGGCAAGGCTGGTGAGCGCGCACAGCAGGTAGATGACGGTCGCCATCAGCCGTCCTTTCTCAGCCGGAAGGCGTCGGCCAGCGAGCGCACGGGGTCTGCCCGCCGCTCGAACAGGTGCTTGATCACCGCCGCGCGGTTGGCGCGGTACGCCCCGGCCAGCGCGGCGACCCGCTCGCCGGCGGTTCCGGCGGCGGCGTACCGCCAGGCGGGCGGGTCTCCCCCCGCCAGCGCGGCCAGCCCCTCGGCCTGCAGCCGCGCCAGCGTGACCGCCGCCGACTGCGGCACCGAGAAGAGCGCCTGGCTCAGCGACTCGGCCGTCCACGCGCGGTCGCGCTCGCGGAACAGCAGCATCAGCGCGTCGAGCTCTTCGGGCGACGACACGTGATGCGCCAGGAAGCGCTGGACCTCTTCGGGGATCGCCGGATCAGCCAACCGTCTCTCCACGCTGCGAGCTCGTCACCACAACCAGTTGGGCACCCATATAGGGCGCGCGGACGGGCGGCGCAACCTGTCGTGGGCAGTGCGGCCGCGTGGGGCGCACGCAAAGACCCGGCCGGGAGCAGCTCCCGGCCGGGTCTTCACACACGCCGTTCGAGGGCGAGGTCGCGTCAGCGCGCGAGCGCCACGGGGGCGGGCGCCGCCGGCGCCACCGTCTCGACCGCCGCGGGGGCCAGCGCCGCTTCGGGCACCGTCACCGTGCGCTCCACGGCGATGGCGGGCGCGATCACCAGCGACACGATGGACATCAGCTTGATCAGGATGTTCATCGAGGGGCCCGAGGTGTCCTTGAACGGGTCGCCCACGGTGTCGCCGGTCACGGCGGCCTTGTGCGCGTCGGAGCCCTTGAACACCGTCTGGCCGTCGATCTCCACGCCCTTCTCGAAGCTCTTCTTGGCGTTGTCCCACGCGCCGCCGGCGTTGCTCTGGAACATGGCCATCAGCACGCCCGACACGGTCACGCCGGCCAGCAGCCCGCCCAGCACCTCGGGGCCCATGGTGAAGCCCACCAGCACCGGCACCACCAGCGCGATGGCGCCCGGGAGGATCATCTCGCGGATCGCCGCCTGGGTCGAGATCGCCACGCAGCGCTCGTACTCGGGCTTGGCGGTGCCCTCCATGATCCCGGGGATCTCGCGGAACTGGCGGCGGACCTCCTGCACCATGCTCATGGCCGCGCGCCCCACCGCGCTGATCGCCAGCGAGCTGAAGATGAAGGGGATCATCGCGCCCACGAACAGCCCGCCCAGCACCCGCGCGTTGGAGATGTCGATGCTGTCGATGTTGGCGGTGCCCATGAAGGCCGCGAACAGCGCCAGCGAGGTGAGCGCCGCCGAGGCGATGGCGAAGCCCTTCCCCGTCGCCGCCGTGGTGTTGCCCACGGCGTCGAGCACGTCGGTGCGCTCGCGCACCTCCTTGGGGAGGTGGCTCATCTCGGCGATCCCGCCGGCGTTGTCGGCGATGGGGCCGAAGGCGTCGATCGCCAGCTGCATGGCCGTGGTGGCCATCATCCCCGCCGCGGCGATCGCCACGCCGTACAGCCCGGCCGCCTCGTAGCTGCCGATGATCCCCGCCGCCAGCACCAGGATCGGGAGCGTGGTCGACTCCATCCCCACCGCCAGGCCGCCGATCACGTTGGTGGCGTGGCCGGTGGACGACTGGTTCACGATGGAGCGCACCGGGCGGCGCCCCATGGCCGTGTAGTACTCGGTGATCAGGCTCATCAGTGCGCCCACCACCAGGCCGATCACCACGGCGGTGAACACGCCCATCGAGGTGAACGGCTCCGAGCCCGCGCGCCGCAGCGACATCTCGCCGCCGGGAAGCATCCACTGGATCACGAAGAACGAGGCGATCCCGGTCAGCACGATCGACGCCCAGTTCCCGATGTTCAGCGCCTGCTGCACGTTGCCGTTGTCGTCCTTCACCCGCACCAGCAGGATCCCCACCAGCGAGAAGACGATCCCGAGCCCCGCGATCACCATCGGGAGCAGGATCGCCGACAGCCCCTCGAAGTCGCCGAAGGCGCGGTGGATCTCGATCTCGCGGCCCAGCACCATGGTGGCCAGGATGGTGGCCACGTAGCTGCCGAACAGGTCGGCGCCCATGCCGGCCACGTCACCCACGTTGTCGCCCACGTTGTCGGCGATGGTGGCCGGGTTGCGCGGGTCGTCCTCGGGGATCCCCGCCTCGACCTTGCCCACCAGGTCGGCGCCCACGTCGGCCGCCTTGGTGTAGATGCCGCCGCCCACGCGCGCGAACAGCGCGATGCTCTCGGCGCCCAGCGAGAAGCCGGTGAGCACCTCCAGGGTGCGCAGCATGTCGGGGCCCACCGCGCTCTGCGGCTCGAAGTACCAGTAGAGCGCCATGAAGAGGCCGCCCAGCCCCAGCACCGCCAGCCCGGCCACACCCATCCCCATCACCGACCCGCCGGCGAACGACACGCCGAGCGCGCTGGACAGCGAGGTGCGCGCCGCGTTGGCGGTGCGCACGTTGGCCTTGGTGGCGATGTTCATCCCGATCCACCCGGCGGCCACCGAGAAGAGCGCGCCGATCAGGAACGACACCACGATCAGCGGGCTCGAGTGCTCGCTGGCGGAGCCCAGGAAGAAGAGGCCTACCCCGGCGATCACCGCGAAGATGAACAGCACGCGGTACTCGGCGAACAGGAAGGCGCGCGCGCCGGCGGCGATGTGGCCGGCGATCTCGCGCATGGTCTCGTTGCCCGGGTCCTGCGCGACCACCCAGCGCGAGCGCCAGAAGGTGTACACGAGCCCCAGCAGGCCCAGAACCGGGGCGATCCAGAGAATGGGTGTCATGGACGTTGGCTGAAACGCGAAGAAAAGCCCGGTGCGCCCCGCCCCCGGCCCTGCCGGGGAGGGCGCACGACACAGGGAAGCCCCGCGGCGGTCGAAAAGGGCGATTGCCCAGACCGGCGCCGCGCGGCCCGTGAAGATACAGGAAGAGCGTGGTTTCGCCAGTCCCCCCGCGCATTTCCGGCCGCCATGAAAAAGCCCCGGCCCGCCGGTGAGGGCGGGCCGGGGCTTTTGACCTCTCAGGGACGGTCCGGCTCAGCGCGGGCCGGTGAAGCTGTCGCCCTCGGGCTGGTCGCGGTCGCCGTGCACTGAGTGGCCGGTGCGCTGCAGCACGCTGTGCTTTCGGCTGTACAGGAAGTAGATCGCGATCCCGATCGCCATCCAGATCAGCAGGCGGATCCAGGTGTCGCCGGGGAGGCCCGCCATCATGTACCCGCAGATCAGGATCCCCAGGATCGGCACCAGCGGCACCAGCGGGGTCTTGAAGGGGCGCTCGCGGTTGGGCTCGGCGTAGCGCAGGTAGATCACGCCGCCGCACACGATCACGAAGGCGAGCAGGGTGCCGATCGACACCAGCTCGCCCAGCAGCCCGATCGGGAAGAGCCCGCCCACGATGGCCGCCACCACGCCGGTGAGGATGGTGGTGATGTACGGGGTGCGGTACTTGGGGTGCACCTTGCCGAAGGCCGGCGGCAGCAGGCCGTCGCGCGACATCGAGTAGAAGATGCGCGGCTGCCCCATCAGCATCACCAGCACCACGCTGGCCAGGCCGGCGATGGCGCCGATGTTGATGAAGTAGGTGAGCCACTTGAGCGCGGGGCCCGCCGCCTCGATCGCCACGAACACCGGGTGGGGCACGTTCAGCTTGGTGTAGTGCACCATCCCGGTCATCACCAGCGACATCAGGATGTAGAGGACGGTGCACACGGCCAGCGAGCCCAGCATGCCGATGGGCATGTCGCGCTGCGGGTTCTTGGCTTCCTGCGCCGCCGTGGACACCGCGTCGAAGCCGATGTAGGCGAAGAAGACCACGCCCGCGCCGCGTACCACGCCGCTCCAGCCGAACTGCCCGAACTCACCGGTGTTGGCCGGGAGGAAGGGGACCCAGTTGGCCTTGTTGACGTACTGGAAGCCGAAGATGATCACCAGCAGCACGATGGCGACCTTCACGATCACGATGACGTTGTTGAAGCGCGCCGACTCCTTGATCCCCACCACCAGGAGCGCGGTCATCATCAGCACCAGGATCATCGCCGGCAGGTTGAGCACCGCGCCGGTCGACACCATGCGCCCCGCCTCGTAGGTGAAGGGGGCGGTGCTGAACGCCTTGGGGATGTGGATGCCGAACTCGGCCAGGAAGGCGGTGAAGTACCCCGACCACCCCACCGACACCGTGGCGGCGCCGAACAGGTACTCGAGGATCAGGTCCCACCCGATGATCCACGCGATGAACTCGCCCAGCGTGGCGTACCCGTAGGTGTACGCGCTCCCGGCGATGGGGATCATGGCGGCGAACTCGGCGTAGCAAAGCCCCGCGAACAGGCAGCCCAGCCCCGACAGGATGAACGAGTAGACGATCGCCGGCCCCGCGTAGTTGGCGGCGGCGCTGCCGGTGAGCACGAAGATGCCGGCGCCGATGATGGCACCGATCCCGAGCATCACCAGGTTGGTCGCCGAGAGCGCGCGTTTCAGGCTGTGCTCGCCCTCCGCGAACGCGTCCTGCCGCAGCTCGTCGATGGACTTGCGGGCGAAAAGGCTCATGCGGTCTCCTGTGGGGGCGGAGGTGGGGATCCGTCCGCCGTGGGGGTGTGGCCGGGCGCCGCCTGGTGCGGCGCGCCGTGTTACGGGTCCCGCGCGGGGACCGTGCGAATGTGGGCCGCGACCGGTGCACGGCGCGTGCTGCGCCGGGCCGCGTTCGTCTGCGTTGCGGGCGTGGAACGGGCCGGGGGGCGTGCCGGGGACCGCCTGCGCGGTGCAACGGACGGGTCACGGGTCGGAAAGGCAAGCAAACTGGGGCGTTGTGCCCGGTCCGTCAAGCGCGCTCCCACGCGCGGCGGCCCGTTCCGCGTCCCTCCCCGTCCCGCGCGCGGCGGATGCAGGGCCCGGTGGACGAGCGGCCGGGGCTGCCGGTCCGCACGTCGTGGCGTCTCGCGCGAGGGACGATGCGGCGTCCAGACGGGCGGACAGCGGGGGTGTCCGCGCCCGCGTCGATGCACGATCGTAGGATGCACAACGCTGCCGGGCTTCCACTCGTGACGGCGCGGATGAGACACCTGGAGATGGCCGGAGGTTGCATCGGGGGCGGTGGGGCCCCCACCCCCGGCTCGCCGAGGCTCGCCGACCCCTCCCCCAAACGGCTGGGGGAGGGGTTGCAGGGACGTGGGGGGTGGTGAGTGCCCAACGAACGGCTCGACGTCGGGTCGCCTGTTCCGCGCACCGTGCGTGAGGGATGCGCGCCCGGAGGGCCGGGACGGCGGCGGCGCGTGCTCGTAAGGCCGAGGAGCCGGGCGGATGCCGGGCGCCGCCGGTGGCCCGGCGCGGTTGGCAACAGTGGTATCGTTGCCTACCGCGCGCGCAGCCCGGTTCGGCGCCCCGGCGCCGAACACGCCCAGGAACCGCAGTGCGAGAGTGCGAAAGTTCGAGAGTGCGAGAGTAGCGAGAGTAGCACCATCGAGACCCGGGATCAGCGGCGAAACCGGCACGCGGGGGCGCATCCCGGACAGCCGCCGGATTGCGCGTTGGGGGCGGGGCGCGTAGCATGCCCGTTGCTTCGCCCTCCAACACCGATCTTCTCCGATCCCGATGCCGCACACCCCCGGCCTGCTGGACGTACCCGACTCGCGCTCGTTCACGCTGCGGCGCGTGGCGCAGCGGCTGCTGAACGCCGAGCGCGTGGTGCTGACCACGCACGTGAACGCCGACGGCGACGGGTGCGGCTCGGAGGCGGCGGTGGCGGCGTGGCTCGAGGGGAAGGGGGTGGAGGCGACGATCGTGAACCCCACCGAGTTCCCGCAGACCTTCCGCTTCCTGCTGCACCGGCAGGACGTGGTGGCCGAGCTGGGGAGCCACGAGGCCGAGGTGGCGCTGGAAACGGCCGACCTGTTCCTGGTGCTGGACACCAGCGAGCCGCAGCGCGTGGGCGACCTGGCCCCGCGCCTCCCCCGCGACCTGACGCTGGTGGTGGACCATCACCCCGCCGGCCGCGAGGTGGTGGGCGACACCGCCGTGCAGGACCCCTCGGCCTCGGCCACCGGCGAGATGGTGTACGACCTGATCACCGTGACGGGCGAAGAGGTGCCCTCCGCCGCGGCGCTGGGCGCCTACGTGGCGCTGGTGAGCGACACGGGGAGCTTCCGCTACAGCAACACCTCGCCGCGCGCCCACGCCGTGGCCGCCGACCTGCTGACCCGCGGGATCGACCCCGAGGTGGTGTACCGCCGCCTGTTCGCCACCGCGCCGCTGCGGCGGCTCGAGCTGCTGCGCGAGGCGCTGGCCACGCTGCGCTTCGACGAAGAGGTGGGGCTGGCGTGGATGATCGTGACGCGCGAGACGGCCGACCGCCTGAACGCCGACGGCGAGGACTTCGACGGGCTGATCGAGCACGCGCGCTCGATCGCCGGCACCGAGGTGGCGCTCCTCTTCCGCGAGACCGAGGAGGGGAAGACCAAGATCTCGTTCCGCTCCAACGGGCACGCCGACGTGAACCGCCTGGCCCGCAAGTTCGGCGGCGGGGGCCACGTGAAGGCCGCCGGCGCCCTGGTGGACGGCCCCGCCGACCGCATCGCCGGCCCCGTGATCGCAGCCGTGCACGACGCGCTGCGGGGGTAGCGGTCGAGGCGAGACGAACGAAACGAGGGGCGCGCCGCGGATGGCGCGCCCCTCGTCGTTACGTCGTACACCCTTGCGCGCTTTGAAGGGTTCGGGCGCCCGCCCGCGTGAACCGAGAAACCTCCTCGCGGTGTCCGTCCAACGGTCATGTGGAGAGAATTCTTGCTGTGATCCTGCAACCGTTTCTTTCAGGAGACCGTCACATGGCCGAGTCGTACGGGGTGGGAGCGCCGAACCGGGTGGTGGTTACCGACGTGCAGATTCCCTTTGGTGACATGGTGTTGCTGATCCTGAAGATGATGCTGGCCGCGATCCCCGCCTACATCCTCCTGTTCATCGTATTCAGCGTCCTATTCGCGATCTTCGGCGGTGTGCTGGCGGGGCTGATGGGGTTGGGCATGCGCTGACCCCCTTCGGCGCAGGCGAACGGACGAGGGGCGCGCCGCGATGGCGCGCCCCTCGTCTCGTCGTGTCGGTCATGATCTGCGATCAGCCGTACGGGTGCGCCTTGGCGTAGTTGTACGCCGTCCAGGCGCTGATCACGTGGCAGACCCACCCCAGGATCCCGCCGGTGCCGATCCACAGGCCGGGGGTGATGATGAACCAGAAGATGGCCCGCAGGATCTTGCCGTTGTACAGCTGCCCCAGACCGGGGATCAGCAGGCTCAGAACCGCGGCCGTGCCGGGATTGCGATAGCTCGCCATCGTTCAGAACTCGGGTCGGGGACGGGGCTCCGGGGGGCCGGAGCGGCTTCGGATGATGACTCTACGGCGGGGGCGCGGGGGAAGTTTCGCGAACAGGTGCGCGAGTGCGCGAGTGCGCGAGTGCCTTACGGATCCGCGGGGAGGTCGTGGTGCGAAACAGGAAACGGCGGAGCCCGGGAGAGGCTCCGCCGTTCCTTTGTCGTTCACTCACGCACTCACGCACTCACGCA
>DASWMA010000504.1:0-4688 GCA_036399995.1 Longimicrobium sp.
TGCCGCGCCTGAACGCATCGTCAACTGCGTCATCAGGGGAAACCGGAGCCTTCCGCGGCGTCCTTGCGTCACTCCGGTTTCGTGGATGCGGTGCACCCCATCGTCGCCCAACCCTCGATGCGGAGGAGGTGCACGGTCGCCAGGCTCGCCTCATCGCCCCCTGATGGAGCCGTTGAGACAGCCGAGCCTTTCACGAGTGCCGAAGGGTAGAGGGGGGCTCTCCGAAAAAATTTCGATACTCAGCGCGAGCGCCACCTGCAGCCACTCGTCGACGGGATCGGTGCAAGCGAGCAGGAGACCTGCTGCAACCCAATCTGCGATGAACCTTTGAGGCTCTTCGTCGATCTGGTTGCAATCCGACAACCGCGTAGCGCCGTACTTGTCGACGAGTGGCTGCAGGCTCGGAATGCGCTGAGTATCGAAATTTTTTGCAGGACACCCCCCTGGGGAGCTCACCCCGTCTTCTGCGCCTGGAGGCCCGGCCAACTGCGTCATCAGGGGGAATCGAGCACTCCGCTGCTTCCCTGCGTCACCGCAGCCCTCGTGGATGCGGGCGAATGATCGTCATCCATTCGTCGATGCGGAGGACGTGCACGGCGGCCCGGACTCGCCTCATGACCCCCTGACCGATCGGTTGAGACAGCCCGGGCCGCTGCACCGCCGAGGAGCTGAAGGGTACCTCTCCAACAAAAATTCGATACTCAGCGCGAGCGCCGCCTGCAGTCACTCGTCGACGGGATCGGAGCGAACCAGCGGGCGAGAGACAGGCTGCAACCAGATCGACGAAGAACCTCTTTTGAGAATCCGCCGTGTGCGGCGGTACGGGCGGAGCGGCAAGAGTCGCGGTCGGGGCGCGCAGCTTGGGGTCCCTCACCGCTCGCCCCTCCCCAGGCAGGGGGTCTCCCTCACCCAGCTCACAGCCGCGACATCACCCTGTCCGCGAACAGCGTGAGGGTGCGCCGCGACGCCTCGATCGGCATCGCGCCAAAATCGAGCTGCCAGAGGATTTCGTCGGGAGCGAGCTCTTCCCGCAGCCAGTTCACGTGGTCCAGCACTCGTTCCGGATCTCCGAACGCCGCCGCTCCGGTATGGCGCAACATGGCCGGCGTGGCGGCCCGGATGGCGTGGGCCATCCCCGAATATCCCGGGTAGTCGCGGGAGTCCACCCGCGACCAGGCGTCCGCGCCGTCTGCCCAAACAGAGAAATACCGCGCCAGGTACCTGTCCCCCTCGGTGACGGCCGCGGCGTGGCACGGCGCCACGTACAGGGGTTGGCTGATCGCCACTCGCGGCTGGGCGCCGTTTCCCCCGTGCGCGTCGACAAAGGTCTCGCGGTAAACCGCGATCCGCTCCTTCAGCGGCTCCAGGTCGGTGAGGAGAAAGGTGGCAAGGAGGCCGAAGCCGCGTTCCCCGATCCAGGCAAAGCTCTGCCGCGCACGCACCGCGGCGACCCAGATCGGCGGGTGCGGACGCTGTGTCACAGGCGGCAGGCTCGTCGCGGCCTTGAACCGGAAGAACGGGGAGTCGACCGACACGCCGTTCTCCGTCCACAGGCGCTGCACCGCCTCGATGGTCGCCTCGAAGCGCGCGCGGCTGTCATCCAGGTCCACGCCGAAGGCTTCGAACTCGTAGGGCATGTACGCGCGTGCAAAGCCTACCTCGAGCCGCCCCTCGCTGATGGCGTCCACCATCGCCGCCTCTGCCGCGATCTGCACCGGGTGGTGGAAGCTGGCGAGGATGCATCCCGTGATCATGCGGATGCGCCTGGTCCGCGCCGCCACCGCCGCGAAGAACGCGAGCGGGCTGGGGCAGTAGCCGCCGTACGGGTGCAGGTAGTGCTCCGTCATCTTCACGCTCGCGAAGCCCGCCTGGTCGGCGAGTTCGGCCAGCTCCAGCGCCGCCCGGTAATAGGCGGCGGGATCCATGATCCCGGGGGCCGCATCGGGGAGGTACGACACACCGAATCTCATCGCAGCGACTCCGCGCAGGGCAGGGGGGCAGGTCAGAGCGTCAGAGCACGGCGGCGAAGAAGAAGACCAGGTGCGCCACCACGAGCGGAACGATCGACGGCACGGCCAGGAAGAGGAGGCCGTGCACCGTTCCCATCACCAGCGCTCCCACCAGCGGAAAGAGCGCGGCGGCCCACGACGGGGTGTGGATGCACTGGACCGCGCCGAAGAGCAGCGTGGAGACGGCGACAGCGAGCCCCGCGCCCCACGGGAGAAGGTACGGGATCAGCACGCCCCGGAAGACGATCTCCTCCACCGATACGTAGACGGCCGTAATCACCACCGCCGCCGGCAGGGAGGCGATCTCGATGGCGCGCAGGTACTCACGCATCCACCCACCCCGCGCGGCGGCGAGCCAACCCTCCATGGTGGGCGGCACCTTCCCCGGCGCGACGCGGATCAGCGCGTGGACGGCGGCGTTGCTCAGGAAGGCCGCGAGCCCCATCTCGCCCACTCCGAGCAGCACCCCCATCAGCACCAGCGCGGGCGCGGGAAGCGGCCCGATCGCGCGCGCGAGCGGTACCCCGGTGAGCAGGAGGAACACGGCCAGGAACAGCGCCTGCGACCCGCCGTTCACCCCCAGCCTGAGCACGGCCTCGGCGTCGTGGCGGGGGTGGTGCCGCGCGAGCCCCAGCCTGTCCACCAGCGGGACCGACAGCCGGCCGCACCAGCGGATCAGCACGCCGTAGTAGATGAACACCGCGGCGGTCGCGAGGGCGGCGGGGAGCACGAACGAGCCGAACGCGGGCATCCTCCTCACCTCCCCCAGGGAGCCGCGGGCCGCTCCACCGGACTCATCCGCGCCCCGCGCTCCCGCCATGCCGCCCACACCCGCACATTGAAGGAGACGTGCGCCGCGACCGCCGCGAGCACGGAACCCGTCGCGAACACGGCGGCAAGCGCGGCGGTCCCCAGCAGCAGCTTGGCCGCCACCTCGCGCCAGCCGAACGCCACGTGCCCCAGCGCGAACACCCCGATTCCCGCCGCCACCGCCGCGGCGGGCGCAACGCGCCCCGGGAGCCGGAGCGACAGGTCGAGCAGGAAGCCGCGGAAGAGCACCTCCTCCAGCGCTCCCGCCACCACCAGGGCCGGAAGGTCGACCCCGCCGGCCGTCCCGGGCGCCGGCCGCCAGCCGGCCGTGGTCCGGCCCAGGGAGAGCGGCGCCGTGGGGCGCGCGCGCGGCCGCGGGGTGCCGCGGGCGCGGCGCAGGAGGTGGCGGTCGAGCGCAAAGGTGCCCGCGCCGATCACGGCTCCCAGCGCCACCGCCGTGACGCCGAACGCCCGCCCCGGCGCGAGCAGCGGGCTCGAGGGGAGCACCGCGAACCCCCAGGCGGTCACCACGGCGAGCACGGCGGCATGCACGCGCGCGAACGGTACGCGCGCCAGCGCGCCGGCGCGCGTGTGCAGGCGCGCGGCGACGGTGCTGGCCGAAGGGATCAGCACGGCCAGCACAGCCACCCCGTAGCTCGCCGCCTCAGGGATAGGGATGCGGCTCCACATGGGCGACTCCGCCGTACGCAGCGAACCGGGGGTGCGCCAGAGGGGGGAAGCTCGGCAGCGGGAGCTGCAGGAGGTCGGGCGACCAGGCGCGCGCCACCCGGAACCCCAACTGCGCCAGGTCGGGCGTAGTCAGGTCGAGCCCGTACAGCTCCTTTCCGCTCTCGCTGAACGCCCGCGCCAAGTGGCGCAGCTCCTCGCCGGGGGCAAGGTGCAGGTCGGGCGGCAGCTCCGAGGCGCGCACCTGCCGCCCGCCGCCGAACCTGGCTCGCAGCACCTGGTCGTTCCCCCCCGCGGCGTAGAAGGCCACGTTGCTGTCCAGGTCGCCCATCCGCGCAGGGTCCAGCCCCGCCGCGTCCTGGCCGGCCAGCGTCATCTCCAGAAGGTTGATCTGGGCCAGCTGCATTCCACCCGCCGCCTCGATGAGCGCCTTGTACAGCGCCCGGACCAGGACCATGTCCGCGCCCAGTCCCACCGAAACGAACGGCGCGGTGGGCGACCGGAGCGTGCACGCCACGACCAGCCCCGCGAGGTCGGGAGAAGGGAGCCAGTAGAAGGCCGGGTGCTCGGCGTGCGGGCCGAACTGGCGCTGGATCAACCGGATCAGCGCCTCGATGCGGCGGTCGGGCACGATCTCTGGCGCGGCCGCCCCGGCGTACCAGCCGCCGATCGCCGCGTCCACCTGCACCAGTTCCAGCAGCGCATTGCGGAGAGCCCGCGACGGCACCGTGTGGGCGGCGGTCCCCGTAGTCACCGCCGGGAGCAGCCAGGGCTCGCGCCCCTCCAGCCCCGCGGGCTGGCCCGGCGTGTAGCCGAGAAGGAGCAGTTGCGCGGGAAGCCAGCAACTCGTGTCATCCAGCAGCGACCCGGCCCGGAGCCATCCCATCGGCGCGTCGGCCGAGAACGGCTGGAAGGGGAACCGATCACGCTCGTGCTGCCAGGACGTGAAGAAGCGCAGCTTGTGCGGGGCCGGGACGGGCTCACCCGCCTCCTCGAGCTGCGCGCGCGCGGCGACGCGGATTTGCGGGGCGAGCTGCGTGGCCGACGCCACCTGTGCGTACCGCTCGCACGACTCGCCGAGCGTCCGGATCAGCGCCTCGTCGAGCACGACCCCGCACCCCCCGATGTGGTACGCCCCGCGCCTGGGTTCCACGTGTCCGCGCAGCACGTGCACGCCGGTCA
>DASWMA010000505.1:0-6488 GCA_036399995.1 Longimicrobium sp.
GGCGCGCGGCCGCGCGCTCGGCCGGGTCGGGGAAGGCCGCCTCCATCACCCCGTCGCTGGCGGAAAGCTGCGCCGGCTCGCCGGTGCGCAGCGCCACGGCCACCGGGTGCGGGCCCTGCGGGTCGAGCCGCGCGTCGCCCAGCAGCGCCCGCAGCCGTTCCGCCTGCGCGGCGTCGGCGTGCGCGCTGGCGCAGGCGCCCACGCCGGCGGGGCCGGGCACGTGCGCCGAGCACCAGTGCGCGAAGGTGCCCGCGGCCGCGTGGGTGAGCGCGCCCAGCATCTCGTCCACCTCCAGCGCCCCCGCCAGGGCATCGCCCGCGCCGGAAAGGAGGTGGTCGGCCACCACCCTGCGGTGCCGCTCCTCCACGTCGTGGAAGAAGGCCGCCGCGCCGCCGTCCGTGGGAAAGGCGTGCACCTCCACCCAGCGCCCCACCACCGGCGAGTGGCACTCCACGCGCACCGGGCGCTCTTCGCGCAGCGCGGTGCGCACGGCGTCGAACTCGGCGTCGGCGCCGGGGAAGCAGGCATCCACGGTGCACCCCGCCAGCTCCTCGGCCGTGCGGCCCCAGGCGGCCGCGGCGCGGCAGTTCACGTGGGTGAAGCGCCCTTCGGCGTCCACGCTGAAGAAGGCGTCGGAGGTGGCCTCGAGCATCGCCTCGAGCCGGCGCCGCGCCGCGTCGGCCCCGGCGCGCGCCGCCTGCTCGGCCGCCAGCATCCGCTCGGCGTGGGCCGCGCGGTGCAGCTCCGACACGTCGCGCAGCATCCACCAGAGCGCCTGCCCGCCCGCAAGGAGGCGCGCGGCCGGCTGAACGGTGCAGCTCACGCGCACGGCCGCGGCGTGGCGCGGCAGCAGCGTCACCTGGTAGTCGCGCACGCGGGCGCCCGCGGCGGCGCGGTTCACCTGGTCGCGGAAGGCGCGGCGCTCGTCGGCGGCCACGAACACGGCCACCGGCTTTCCCCTCAGCGCGTTCTCGGGCACCCCCAGCAGCTCGCTGGCGGCACGGTTCGAATCGCGGATGGTGCCGTCGGGGCCCGTGACCAGGTACGGCTCGGGGGCGAAGTGGAAGAGGTCGGCGTAGCGCTGGCGCTCGGTTTCGAGCATCAGCCCGCTGGCGGCCAGGCTTTCGTTCTGGGCGCGCAGCTCCTCGTCGCTCACGTCGAGCTCTTCGAGCGCCGCCATCAGCTCGTCGAACGCCTCGGCGAGCAGGGGGTCGCCCCCGCCGGCTTCGCCTGCCTGGCGCCGCAGCTCGTCCAGCCGGCCACGCGCCTGGTTCAGCCGGGCACCGAACGGACTTTGAGGCATCGAGGGCAGTGTGCGGATGAGCGGTGACGGGATCGGCTCGAGCTGCGGCGCGAGCGTCACCTCGCGTGCGGCCTTGCTGGGACGGCTTTCCACCGTCACCCGACCGCCGCCGGAACCGGACCGGCTTCTTCCAGGGAGGGCGCGGCCGCCTCGCGGGTGTCGCCCGCGGGCCAGGCGGCGCCCGCGAACGCCGTGTGATCATGATGGTCACGCAGCCGGTCCATGCGCAACCACAACGCTCGCCTGAGTGCCTCCACCTGCTCCATCTGCCGTGCGATGCGCTCTCCGCGCTCTTTCGCGGAGCGGCGCAGGAGCTCGATGACCTCGGCGTCGATGCCGTGCATTCGTAGGGATCCGGGTGGGTCGCGCGCCGGGACGTCGCGACGGAGGGTCGGTGAACCGGTTCAAGACGATGCCGCACAGGATGTTGACGATACCGCTACCCCGTGCTTGACGGTATCGGGAGTGTAAGAAAAGCTGTCGGGGAATTCCCCGACAGCCGGCGTCCGCAGCGTACGACGGCCGAGTCCGGCACCACTCCCGAAGAAAGAAGCGCGAGCGGCTTCCGGCACCGGTGCTGTGAGCGTGGCCGCGATTCTGCCTTACATCGGTGCCGGGTGCTGATCTCGTTGCGGGGACGTGGTCGCGGTCGAGGTCACGCACCCACGAGCCGGAACGCAGCGGAGGGACACGCCCGAACCCCCGCGTTTCCGCCGTTCCGCCACCAACGCCAGAGAAGTGTACGAGTGCCCCGGTGCAGATGGATTTCGCCGGCTGCATCCCTTTCGCGAGGAGAGCCCGAGATGGCGGGATGAATCGAACCACCTCCTGGCCGGCCGGCGGAGGCGAGATGGGCGAGCGGATCCGCGCCCACGACTGGGCCGCCACGCCGCTGGGCCCCGCCGCGGGCTGGCCGCAGGCGCTCCGGACCGCCGTGGACATCTGCCTGGGCTCCGGCTTCGTGAGCTACGTGTGGTGGGGCCCGGAGCTCATCCAGATCTACAACGACTCCGCCATCCCCGTTCTCCGCGCCAGGCATCCCGCGTTGGGCGTTCCCGCGCGCGAGGCCTGGGCCGAGGTGTGGCCCACGGTGGGCCTGCGCTTCGAGCGGGTGCTCCGGACGGGCGAGTCGGAGGTGGACGAAGACGTGCCGCTGGTGCCCGGGGAGGGCGCCGCGCCCGAAGCGCCCCTGTTCACCGTTTGCTACAGCGCGCTGCGAGACGCCGAGGGACGGGTGGCCGGGGTGAACGCGGTGGCCATCGAGACCGCCGAGACGATCGCGCGGCTGCGCAGCGAAGGCGCCGCGCACGACCGGCTGGTGCGCGAGCAGCGGCGGATCCTGGAGCGGCTGCGCGAGGCGAACGCCGAGATGGCGCGGACCGCCGCGGCGCTGCGCGTGAGCGAGGAGCAGCACCGCCTGATCGTGGAGAGCGCCCGCGACTACGCGATCCTCACGGTGGGCACCGACGCCAGGATCACGAGCTGGTCGCCCGGCGCCCAGGCGGTGTACGGCTGGAGCGCGGCCGAGGTGGTGGGGAAGGACTTCGCCGTCCTCTTCGTTCCCGAAGACCGCGAGGCCGGCGCGCCGCAGTGGGAGCTGGATACCGCGCGCGAGAACGGCGCCGCCCCCGACGTGCGCTGGCACCTGCGTGGCGACGGCACCCGCGTGTTCGTGGACGGCACCACGCGAGCCCTGCGCCGCGACGACGGGTCGCTGGCGGGGTTCCTCAAGATCGGGCAGGACGTGACCGTCCGCCGCGGCGTGGAAGAGGCGCTGCGCGAGAGCGAGCAGCGCTACCGGCTGATCGTGGAGGGCGCCCGCGACTACGCCATCCTCACCATGGACCCCGCGGGGCGCATCGAGAGCTGGTCGCCGGGCGCCGAGGCCGTGTACGGCTGGAGCGGCGAAGAGGCGGTAGGCAGCGACGTGGCGATGACCTTCACCCCCGAAGACCGGGAGATCGGCGCGCCCGAAGAGGAGCGGGCCGTGGCCGAGCGCGACGGGTGGGCCCCCGACGTCCGCTGGCACCAGCGCGGCGACGGGGCGAGGGTGTTCATCGAGGGCACCACCCGCGCGCTGCGCGACCCCGACGGCACGCTGCGCGGCTTCCTGAAGGTGGGGCAGGACGTGACGGAGCGCCGCCGCGTGGACCAGGCGCTGCGCGAGCTGAACGAAACGCTGGAGGAGCGGGTGGAGGCGCGCACCGCCGAGCTGGCCCGGGCCAACGCCGCGCTGGGCGAGGTGCAGGCCGAGCTGATGAGCACCAACGAGATGCTCACCGGCGAGATCGCCGAGCGCGAGCGCGCCGACCAGGCGCGGCGCGAGCTGCTGCTGCGGCTGGTGTCGGCCGAAGAGCAGGAGCGCGCCCGCCTTTCGCGCGAGCTGCACGACTCGGTGGGCCAGGTGGCCACCGGGCTGCTGCTGGGGCTGCGGGCGCTGGGGCGCGGCCCCGCCGGCCCCCCCGCGGGGCTGGCCGACCTGGAGCGCCTGGCCGAGCAGATCGCCCGCGAGATCCACCACGTGGCCGCCGCGCTGCGGCCGCCGGCGCTCGACCGCCTGGGGCTGGCCCACGCGCTGGAGGCGCACCTGGACGAGTGGTCGAGCCGCTACGGCATCTCGTGCGACTTCCAGGCGGTGGGGATCGACTCGCACCGCTTCGAGCCCGAGGTGGAGACCACGCTCTTCCGCGCGGTGCAGGAGGGGCTCACCAACGTGGCCCGGCACGCCGGCGCCTCATCGGTGAGCGTGGTGCTGGAGCACCGGCCGGGCACCGTGGGGGTGATCCTGGAAGACGACGGCCGGGGCTTCGACGTGGAGGCAGCCATCGAGGCGGCCGCGCGCGGCCGGCGCCTGGGGCTGCTGGGGATGCGCGAGCGCGTGGGGCTGCTGGGCGGCACCCTGCAGGTGGAGTCTGCGCCCGGCGCCGGCACCACGCTGTACGTGCGCCTTCCCGAGGGCTCGGGCCACGCGGCGGCGGACGCGCCGGAGACGGGGGGATGAGCGGGCTCCGGATCGTGCTGGCCGACGACCACGAAGTGGTGCGCAGCGGGCTGCGGGCGCTGGTGGACGGCACCACGGGGATGGAGGTGGTGGGCGAGGCCCGCGACGGCGACGAGGCGTGCCGCCGCGCGGCCGAGCTGCGCCCCGACGTGGTGGTGATGGACGTGTCGATGCCGGTGCTCGACGGCGCCCAGGCCACCGAGCGCATCCGCCGCGAGTGCCCCGGCGTGAAGGTGCTGGCGCTGACGATGCACGAAGACCGCGGCCACCTCACCCGTCTGCTGCAGGCCGGCGCCACCGGGTACCTGCCGAAGCGCGCGGCCGCCGACGAGCTGGTGCGCGCGATCCAGGTGGTGGCCGGCGGCGGCACCTACGTGGACCCGCAGCTCGCCGGCTCGCTGCTGGGCACGGGCGAGCGCGAGCGCGGCGGCCCGCCCGATGGCCAGCGCCTCAGCGAGCGCGAGGAAGACGTGCTGCGGCGCATCGCCTGGGGCGCCAGCAACAAGGAGATCGCCGCCGAGCTGCGCATCAGCGTGAAGACGGTGGAGACCTACAAGGCCCGCATCGCCGACAAGCTGGGGCTGAAGACGCGCACCGACCTGGTGCGCTACGCCGTGCGCCAGGGGTGGCTGGAGGAAGGGTAGGGGAGGGAGTCATACCGGGTTGCAGAGACTTGTTCGGGTATGAGATCCACAGGAAATGTCTCACGCAGAGCAGCAGAGCAGCAGAGTACAACCAGTTTCCTCTGCTGCTCTGCTGCTCTGCGTGAGACTTCCTCGGTGTTGAAACCGGAGCGATGTCCGTCAACTCGGTAGGAGACCAGCAGCGAGAACCAGCAGAACGTGGATTTGGGCGTGAAGTTGCCGAGGATATTGCAGGGCCGCCCCGGCGCGGGGGTGGACGTTCTGGAATACGAGCTCTTTCAGGAGAAGGCGGCCACGCTGGGCCGCCTGGGCGCGAAGCTGAAGACGGCGCTCGACGCCCTGGCCGCGCACGACGCGTCACCCGCCGCCCGCGGGAGCGGCGCGGATGCCGAGCGCGCCGAGCTGGTGGCCGCCGCGGGCGAGGCGCTGTGGTACTACGTGGTGCAGCGCGAGGTGTGCGGCCTGCGCGACACCGACGCCGTGCTCCGCCACCTGGGCGTGCCGCGCGAGGTGCAGCTGAAGATGGGGATGCGCCCGCGGCAGGCGGGGCGGTAGCGCCGCGGATGGTCGATCAGGCGTGTCGCGCGGCGGGCCGCCGGCGCCAGGCCACGAGCACCGCCGCGCCCACCAGCGCGGCCGCGACGGCCGCCGCGCCCTGCGTGGCACCGGTGCCCACCGGGGTGTCGCCCGTGCGCTGCCCCACCACCACCGCCATCAGCGCCCAGATCACGGTGAGCGCGTACGGCAGGTTGGCCACCGTGGCGGCCGCCACCGCGGCGCCGATCACGCCCGCGGCCAGCAGCATGGCCACCCCCCACCCGGCGGCGCCGGGGTCCTGCGCGGTCCACCCGCCCGCGGAGAGCGTCTGCGCCACGTTCGCCACCGAGGGCACGGTGATCCACCCCAGGTAGATGCTGAAGGTGACGCGCACCAGCCAGAGATCGCCCCGCGACAGCCCGCCCAGGTGCGCCACCGTGCGCGCCACCACCACCGCCAGCGACGCGAGCATCGCGAAGATCAGCACCACGCTCGGCCAGAACAGCCCGGCCGGAAACGCCATCTGCCACAGCGTGGCGCCCAGGAACGTGGCCGCCGTGAGCCAGCCCACGCGCCGCAGCAGCGGCCGCGAGCGCTGCGCCGGGAGCGCCTGGTACACCGCGTACGCCAGCGACAGGGCGAAGATCAGCCCCCAGATCGAGAACGCGTAGCCGGCGGGGACCACGTAGGTGGGGTACCGGTCCGAAACCGCCCCGATGTCGCCCCTCCCGCCGAGCTGGAGGAGCGGAACCGCCACCACCTGGCCCACCGCGAACACCACGTTCGCGCCCTGCCGCACTCCGTCCCGGATCATCTCGTCTCCCGTCCAGAGGTCGCCCCGCCGCAGGTCTGGCGCGTGGCGAGACCCCGTTTCCGCAAAGCCTGTACGCAGGACGGCCCGGGGTTGGATGTCTGGAGATGGGACTGCCATGAAGCGAGAAGAGGCGGAGCGCCGTCGTGGCGCCCCGCCTCTGTACCCTACTGCGCGGATGCCGCAACGGCG
>DASWMA010000506.1:0-9862 GCA_036399995.1 Longimicrobium sp.
GCTTCCGCTCACCCCCAACGGGAAGGTGGACCGCAAGGCGCTGCCGTCGGCAGGGGGCGCCGCCTATGTCACGCGCGGCTACGAGCCGCCGCTGGGCGAGACCGAGACGGCGCTGGCCGAGATCTGGGCCGAGCTGCTGGCGGTGGAGCGGGTGGGGCGGCACGACCACTTCTTCGAGCTGGGAGGGCACTCGCTGCTGGCCGTCAGGCTGATCGGGCGGATGCGCCAGCGTGGGCTGCACGTGGACGTGCGCACGCTGTTCACCACGCCCACGCTGTGGGAGTTCGCCTCGGCGGTGAGCCACGAGAGCACGGAGGTGAGCGTTCCCCCCAACGCCATTCCGCCCGGGTGCGAAGCGATCACCCCCGCGATGCTCCCGCTGGCCGAGCTGAGCCAGGCCGAGATCGACGGGATCGTGGCGGGCGTGCCGGGCGGGGCGGCCAACGTGCAGGACATCTACCCGCTGGCGCCGCTGCAGGAAGGGATGCTCTTCCACCACCTGATGGCGGAAGGCAACGATCCGTACCTGCTCGCGCAGATGGTGACCTTCGACAGCCGGGAGCGGCTGGACGCCTTTGTCGGCGGGCTGCAGCGCGTGGTGGACCGGCACGACGTGCTGCGCACGGCCGTGGCCTGGGAAGGGCTGCGCGAGCCGGTGCAGGTGGTCTGGCGCAGGGCGGTGCTGCCGGTGGAGGAAGTGGAGCTGGACGCGGCGGGGGGAGACGTCGCCGGGGAGCTGTGGGCGCGCTTCGACCCGCGCGCCGGCCGGCTGGACGTCCGGCAGGCGCCCATGTGGCGCCTCTTCGTCGCCGCCGACCCCGCGAGGGAGCGGTGGGTGCTGCTCTGGTGGTTCTCCCATCTCGTGCAGGACCACCAGACGGTCGAAGATCTCCTCTCCGAGGCCGAGGCGCACCTGCAGGGCCGGGCTCACGAGCTCCCGCCCGCGATGCCGTACCGCAACTACGTGGCGCAGGCGCGGCTGGGCGTGAGCCGAGACGAGCACGAGCGTTTCTTCCGCGAGCTCCTGGGCGACGTGGCCGAGCCGACCGTGCCCTTCGGCGTGCTCGACGCGCGGGGCGACGGCACCGGCATCACCGAAGCGCGGCTGCGGGTGGACGCGGAGCTCTCCCGCAGGCTGCGTGAGCGGGCGCAGGTGCTGGGGGTGACCGCGGCGAGCGTCTTCCACCTGGCCTGGGCGCAGGTGCTCGCGCGCGTGTCGGGGCGCGACGACGTGGTCTTCGGCACCGTGCTCTTCGGGCGCATGGGGAGCGGCGCCGACCGCACGATGGGAATGCTCATCAACACGCTGCCGGTGCGGCTGCGGGTGGGGGCGGAGGGCGCGGCGGCGGGCGTGCGGGGCACGCACGCGCTGCTGGCCGACCTGCTGCGCCACGAGCACGCGCCGCTGGCGCTGGCGCAGCGCTGCAGCGCCGTGGCGGCGCCCGCGCCCCTGTTCACCTCGCTGCTGAACTATCGCCATGGCGGCGTGGGCGGGGGAACGGCGCGCGCGCCCTCCGCCGAGGGGGCGCCGGGATCGATGGCGGGGATGAGCGCGCTCCGGGGCCAGGAGCGGACGAACTACCCGCTGATGCTGGCGGTGGACGACGGGGGCCAGGGCTTCCGGCTGACGGCGCAGGCGGTGGCCACCATCGACCCGCGGCGCGTGTGCGCCCTGATGCACCGCGCGCTGGAGCAGCTGGTCGAAGCGCTGGAGACCGCGCCCGCGACGGCGCTGCGGGAGATCGACGTGCTCCCCGAGGCGGAGCGCGCGCAGGTGCTGGAGGCGTGGAACGACACGGCGGCCGAGGTTCCGGCGGACCGGTGCATCCACGAGCTGTTCGAGGCGCAGGCCGCGCGCACGCCCGGCGCGATCGCCGTCCGCCACGACGGCGAGGAGCTCACGTACGCGGAGCTGAACGCCCGCGCCAACCGCCTCGCCCATCACCTGCGCGGCCACGGGGTGGGCGCCGAGGTGCGCGTGGGCGTGCTGATGGAGCGGAGCCTGGAGATGGTGGTCTCGCTCCTGGCCGTGCTGAAGGCCGGGGGCGCGTACGTGCCGCTGGACCCGGGCCTCCCCGCCGAGCGGCTGGCGTACATGCTGGACGACAGCGCCGTTCCGCTGGTGCTGGCGCAGGGTGCCCTGCGCGACGCCGTCCCCGCGCGCGAAGGCGTCGCGGTGCTGGCGGTGGACGAGCTGGCGGAGCGGCTGGCGGCGGAGAGCGCGGAGAACCCGCAGAGCGGCGCGGGGCCGGGTTCGCTGGCGTACGTGATCTACACCTCCGGCTCCACCGGCCGCCCCAAGGGGGTGATGAACCAGCACCGCGGCGTGGTGAACCGGCTGGTGTGGATGCAGGCGCAGTTCCGTCTAGGCGCGGACGACGTGGTGCTGCAGAAGACGCCGTTCTCGTTCGACGTCTCCGTGTGGGAGTTCTTCTGGCCGCTGCAGCAGGGCGCGCGGCTGGTGATGGCGCGCCCGGACGGTCACCGCGACCCGCTGTACCTGCAGGAGGTGATCGAGCGCGAGGGCGTGACCACGCTGCACTTCGTCCCCTCGATGCTGCAGCCGTTCGTAGAGACGGTGGAGGCCGGCCGCTGCGGCTCGCTCCGCCACGTCGTGTGCAGCGGCGAGGCGCTGCCGGCGCCGCTGGTGCGGCGCTTCTACGACCGCTTCGCCGGCCCCGTGGCGCTCACCAACCTGTACGGCCCCACCGAGGCGGCCGTGGACGTGAGCTGGTGGACCTGCACGCGTGAGGACGCGGGCGACGTGGTGCCGATCGGCCGCCCCGTCTGGAACACCGCGCTCTACGTGCTGGACGCCGCGCTCGAGCCCGTTCCCATCGGCACCCCCGGCGAGCTGTACATCGGCGGGGTGCAGGTGGCGCGCGGCTACCTGGGGCGCGCCGCGATGACCGCGGAGCGCTTCGTCCCCGCTCCGTTCTCGACGGAAGCCGGCGCACGGCTGTACCGCACGGGCGACCGGGCGCGGTGGCGGATGGACGGCGCCATCGAGTACCTGGGGCGGCTCGACTTCCAGGTGAAGGTGCGCGGCTTCCGCATCGAGCTGGGCGAGATCGAGGCGGTGCTGCGCCAGCACGAAAGCGTGGCCGACTGCGTGGTGATGGCGCGCGCGGAGGCGGGCGAGCAGCGGCTGGTGGCGTACGTGGTGGGTGACGACCCGGCCGGCGCGGAGGTGCTGCGGGCGTACCTGGGCGAGCGGCTGCCGGCGTACATGGTCCCGGCCGCGTACGTGCGCCTGGAGGCGCTGCCGCTCACCCCTAACGGCAAGGTGGACCGCGGGGCGCTGCCGGCTCCCGAGGGCGACGCGTACGCGCGGAGCGGCTACGAGGCGCCGGTGGGCGCGACCGAGCAGGCGCTGGGGGAGATCTGGGCCGAGGTGCTGGGCGTGGAGCGGGTGGGCCGCTGGGACAGCTTCTTCGAGGTGGGCGGGCACTCGCTGCTGGCGGTGAAGGTGATCTCGCGGGTGCGGCAGGCGCTGCAGGTGGAGGTCGCGCTGAACGAGCTGTTCGCCAGGCCCGTTCTCGCCGACTTCGCGCGGGCGCTGGAGACGGCGACGCGGGCGGAGCTTCCGCCCATCGAGCCCGCCGACCGGGAGGGCCGCCTTCCGCTGTCGTTCGCGCAGCAGCGGCTGTGGTTCATGGAGCAGATGGGCGACCTGGGCAGCGCGTACCACGTGCCGCTGCGCCTGCGTCTGCAGGGCGCGCTGGACCGCGACGCGCTCGTCCGCACGCTGGACGGGATCGTGGCGCGCCACGAGGCGCTGCGCACCACCTTCGCGCAGGTGGACGGCGTCCCCGAGCAGCGGATCGCGCCGGCGGACGTCGGCCTCCACCTCGTCGAACACGACCTGGCCGGGCGGGCGGACGCGGATCCCGAGCTCGCCCGGCTGGTGGCCGAGGAGCCGAACGCGCCCTTCGACCTGGAGCGGGGGCCGCTGATCCGCGGCCGGCTGATCCGGGTGGCGGCGGACGACCACGTGCTGCTGCTGACCATGCACCACATCGTCAGCGACGGCTGGTCGATGGGGGTGCTCACCGAGGAGCTCTCCGCGCTCTACGCGGCCCACGTTCAGGGGAGGGAGGCGTCCCTTCCCGCGCTGCCGGTGCAGTACGCCGACTACGCGGTCTGGCAGCGGCGCTGGGTGGAAGGCGAGGTCCTGCGCGAGCAGGCGGAGTACTGGACCCGCACCCTGGGCGACGCGCCCGAGCTGCTGGAGCTGCCCACCGACCACCCGCGGCCGGCGCAGGCCGACTACGCGGGGGCGGCGCTCCGCGTGGAGATGGACGAGGCGCTCACGGAGGGGCTCAAGGCGCTGGGCCGCCGGCACGCGACCACGCTGTTCATGACCCTCCTCGCCGGCTGGTCGGCCGTGCTCGGCCGGCTGTCGCGACAGGACGAGGTGGTGGTCGGGACGGGTTCCGCCAACCGGGGCCGGGAGGAGATCGAACGGCTGATCGGCTTCTTCGTCAACACCCTCGCCGTTCGCGTCGACCTGTCGGAGCGGCCCACGGTGGGCGAGCTGCTGGCGCGGGTCAAGGCGCGGGCGCTGGAGGCGCAGCACCACCAGGACATCCCCTTCGAGCAGGTGGTGGAGCTGGTGCAGCCGGTGCGCAGCCGGGCCCACAGCCCGCTCTTCCAGGTGTCGTTCGTCTGGCAGAACGCGCCGCGGGGCGAGCTCAGGCTGCCGGGGCTGCGGGTCGGGCGCGTGCCGGGCGCGGAGCGGACCACCGCCAAGTTCGACCTGTCGCTCTCCATGTGGGAGTCGGACGGGCGGCTCCTGGGCGGCGTGGAGTACGCCACCTCGCTCTTCGAGCAGGCGACGGTGGAGCGGTACCTGGGCTACCTGCGGCGCGTGCTGGAGCAGATGGCGGCCGGCTACGCCGGCGAGGTGGACCGGCTCGAGCTGCTCACGGACGCGGAGCGGCGCCTCGTGCTGGAGGAGTGGAGCCGGACGGAGGCCGAGTCTCCGCGGGACGCCTGCGTGCACGAGCTGTTCGAGGCACAGGTGCGGCGCACGCCCGAGGCGGTGGCGCTGGTCTTCGAAGACGCCGCGCTGACGTACGGCGAGCTGAACCGCGATGCGAACCGCCTGGCGCACCACCTCCGCACGCTGGGCGTGGGGCCCGACGCGCGCGTGGCGATCTGCGTGCAGCGCGGCCTGGAGATGGTGGTGGCGATGCTGGGGGTGCTGAAGGCCGGCGGAGCGTACGTGCCGCTCGACCCCGCGTATCCCGAAGACCGGCTCCGGTTCATGCTGGCGGACAGCGCGCCGGCGGTGCTGCTGACCCAGGCCTCGCTGGCCGCCCGCTTCAGCGGCTCGGAGCTCCCGGCCGTGGCGCTCGACGCCGACGCGCCCGCCTGGCGCGGCCGGCCCGGGACGAACCCGGGGCGCGGGGCGCTCTCCCCGGCGAACCTGGCGTACATGATCGACACCTCGGGCTCCCCCGGGCGGCCGAAGGGCGTCATGGTCCCGCACGGCGGGGTGTGCAACTTGATCCACGGCGACTTCCCCGGCTTCGGGGTGGGCCCCGGCGACCACGTCCTGCAGTTCTCGTCGTTCAGCTTCGACGCGTGCATCTTCGAGACCTTCCGCACCCTCACCCGCGGCGCCACGCTCCACCTGGCCGCGAGCGCGGCGGCGCTGACGGGCGAGGCGCTCGGCCGGACGGCGGCGCGGCACGGGCTCACCCACGCGGTTCTTCCTCCGGCCGTGCTCGACGCCATGCCCGAGGGCGAGACGCTCCCGTCGCTGCGCACCCTGGTGGTGGCCGGCGACGCGGTGCGTGAGCCGCTGGTGCGGCGGTGGGCGCCGGGGCGGACGCTGGTCAACGCCTACGGCCCCAGCGAGACCACCGTGTGCGCGTCGCTGGGCCGGTGCCGGAGCGACGAGCCGGGCGACCCCTCCATCGGCCGTCCGATCTGGAACGCCCGCATCTACCTGTTGGGCGCCGGCGGCGAGCCGACGCCGGTGGGGGTGGCGGGCGAGCTGTACATCGGCGGCGCGGGCGTCGCGCGCGGCTACCTGGGCCGCCCCGCGCTGACGGCGGAGCGCTTCGTTCCCGACCCGTTCGGCGGCGAGCCGGGCGCGCGGCTGTACCGGACGGGCGACCTGGGGCGGTGGCGCCCGGACGGGACGATCGCCTTCGTGGGGCGCAACGACTTCCAGGTGAAGGTGCGCGGCTTCCGGATCGAGCTGGGCGAGATCGAGGCGCGGCTGAAGGAGCATCCGGCCGTGCGCGAGGCGGTGGTGGTGGCCCGCGACGAGAGCGCGGGCGGCCAGCGGATCGTGGCGTACGTGGTGCCGGAGTGGGAGCGCATCGCCGACGCGGACGAGCAGGGCGGCGAAGGCGAAGACTGGGACGACGAGTTCCAGAACACCTGGGTGGAGGTCTTCGACCACCAGTACGGCGAGTTCGGGGCGGAAGCCGACACCCGCGTCGACACCTCCGGGTGGACCAGCAGCTACACCGGCCAGGCGCTCCCCGCCGAGGAGATGCAGGAGTGGATCGCCGCCACCGTGGCGCGCATCCAGTCGCTGGCGCCGCAGCGCGTGCTGGAGATCGGGTGCGGGCAGGGGCTGCTGCTCTCCCGCGTGGCGCCCGGCTGCACGCGGTACGTGGGCGCCGACTTCTCACGCGGCGCGGTCGGGGTCGCCGCGCGGATGTGCAGCCGGGTTCCGGAGCTGCGGCACGTGGAGCTGCTGCACCGGGTCGCGGACGACTTCAGCGGGTTCGAGCCCGGGTCGTTCGACACCGTCGTCATCAACTCGGTGGTGCAGTACTTCCCCAGCCTCGACTACCTGCTCCGGGTGATCGAAGGGGCGGTGCGGGTCGTCCGCCCCGGGGGGCACGTCTTCATCGGAGACGTGCGCGACCTGAGGCTCCTGAGCGCCTTCCACGCCGCGATCGTGACGCACCGCTCTCCCGCCGGCCGCTCGGTGCGCGAGTGGAAGGAAGAGGTGGAGCATTCGCTGGCGCGCGAGGAGGAGCTGGTGATCGACCCCGCCTTCTTCTGGTCGCTGGGGGCGGAGATCGAGGGGATCGCCCACGCGGAGACGCTGCAGAAGCGCGGCCGGTTCCTGAACGAGCTGAACGAGTTCCGCTACGACGTGGTGCTGCGGGCCGGGCCCGGCGACTCCGCCGGCGCGGAGCCGGAGGGCGCCCGGCTCGACTGGGAGGCCGAGGGGCTGACGGTGGAGGGGCTGCGCGCGCGGATCGCCGGGGCCTCCGGAGACACGCTCGTGGTCCGCGGGATCCCCAACGCGCGGGTGAGCCGGCCCCTGGCCCAGCTGCGGACCGCCCGCGAGCTGGAGACGGTGGAAGAGCTGCGCCGCGAGACGGGCGCCGGGGGGGTCGATCCCGAGGCGCTGTGGAGCCTGGGGGAAGCGCTGGGGTGGCGGGCCGAGGTCGGCCTCTCCGACCTGGACGATCCCGGACGCATGGACGTCTCGTTCCGGAGAGACGCGGGCTCCGGGGTCCGGCAGCCGTTCCCGGTGCCCACGCAGGAGCGGCGACGCCCGCTGGCCGCCTACGGCACCGACCCGCTCAGGCGCAAGCGGATGGCCGCGCTCGTCCGGGCGCTCAGGACCCACGTGGTCGCGTCGCTCCCCGAGCACATGGCGCCGTCGGCATACGTGCACCTGGAGGCGCTGCCGCTCACCCCGAGCGGGAAGCTCGACCGGAAGGCGCTCCCCGCGCCCGAGGGAGACGCCTACGCGCGGCAGGGCTACGAGGCGCCGGTGGGCGAGATCGAGCAGGCGCTGGCGACGATCTGGAGCGAGGTGCTGGGCGTGGAGCGGGTGGGCCGCCGCGACCACTTCTTCGAGCTCGGCGGCCACTCGCTGGTCGGCGTGCAGGTGATCTCGCGCATCCAGCAGGTGGTGGGCGCCGAGGTGGAGCTGGGCGTGCTGTTCGAGCGCCCGGTGCTGAAGGAGCTGGCCGAGGTGCTGGCGGTGGCCGGGCGGGCGGAGCTGCCGCCGATCGAGCGGGCCGACCGCGGCGCTCCCCTGCCGCTCTCGTTCGCGCAGCAGCGCCTCTGGTTCATCGAGCAGCTCGGGAGCGTGGGGAGCACCTACCACATCCCCGGGCGCCTGCGCCTGCGCGGCGAGCTCGACCGCGAGGCGCTGGTGCGCGCGCTGGACCGGCTGGTGGCGCGGCACGAGGCGCTGCGCACCACCTTCGCGCTGCGGGGCGGCGAGCCGGAGCAGCGGATCGCCCCCGAGACCCGCTTCCACCTGGTGGAGCACGACCTGGCCGGGGAGGGGAGGGAAGCGGTCGAGCGCGTGATGGACGAGGAGGCCACGGCCCCCTTCGACCTGGAGCGGGGGCCGCTGATCCGGGGGCGCCTGGTCCGGCTGGCCGAGGACGACAACGTGCTGCTGCTCACCATGCACCACATCGTCTCCGACGGCTGGTCGCTCGGCGTGCTCTTCGACGAGCTGGGCCGGCTCTACGCCGCCTTCCGTGCCGGCGAGCCCGATCCGCTCCCCGCGCTGCCGATCCAGTACGCCGACTACGCGGCGTGGCAGCGGCGCTGGGTGGTGGACCGGGTGCTCGAGGCGCAGGCGGGGTACTGGACCAGGACGCTCTCCGGCGCGCCCCAGGTGCTCGAGCTGCCGACCGACCATCCGCGTCCGCAGCGGCAGGACTACGCGGGCGCGTCGCAGCGGCTGACGCTGGACGCGGAGCTCACGGCGGGGCTGAAGGCGCTGTCGCGGCGGAACGGGACCTCGCTGTTCATGACGCTGCTCGCCGGCTGGGCCACGGTGCTCGGCCGGCTGGCGGGGCAGCACGACGTGGTGGTCGGCACGCTCACGGCCAACCGGCGGCGGCGGGAGGTCGAGGGGCTGATCGGCTTCTTCGTCAACACGCTGGCGGTGAGGGTGGACCTCTCCGAGCAGCCCACGGTGGCCCAGGTGCTGGCGCGGGCGAAGACGCGGGCGCTGGAGGCGCAGGCCAACCAGGACATCCCCTTCGAGCAGGTGGTGGAGCTGGTGAAGCCGGAGCGCTCCCTGTCGCACACGCCGCTCTTCCAGGTGGTGATCAACTGGACCGACGCACCGCGAGGCGGCGCGGAGCTGCCGGGGCTGAAGCTGGGAGGCGCGCCGGGGGCGCAGCAGACCACGGCGAAGTTCGACCTGATGCTCGTGCTTTCGGAGGTGGACGGCCGGATCGTGGGTGGGATGGAGTATGCCACCTCGCTCTTCGAGCGGGCGACGATGGAGCGGCACGTGGGCTACCTGCAGCGCGTGCTGGAGCAGATGGCGGCCGACGACGCGCAGGTGGTGGACCGGCTGGAGCTGCTCGACGAAGCCGAGCGGCGCCTGGTGGTGGAGGAGTCGAACCGGACCGAGGCCGGGTATCCGCGGGACGTGTGCGTCCACGACCTGTTCCGCGCGCAGGCGGCGAGGACGCCCGGGGCCGTGGCGCTCTCGTGGCAGGGCGAGCGGTGGACGTACGCGCAGCTGGCGGCGCGGGCGAACCAGATCTCCAACACCCTGCGCCACTGCGGCGTGGGGCCGGAGACCCGCGTGGGCATCTGCCTCCCGCGCACGCCGGAGCTGCTGGCCGCGATGCTCGGCGTGCTGGGCGCGGGCGGCGCGTACGTCCCGCTGGACCCGGCGTACCCGCGGGAGCGGCTGGGCTACATGATCGAAGACGCCTCGATCACGCTGGTCATCACCGACCGGGCGCTGGCGGACCGTCTGCCCGACGAGACGCCCGCGCTCCTCCTCCTCGACGTGGAGCGCGACGTCATCGCGGCGGAATCCGCGGACGCGCCGGAGAGCGGCGCCGTCCCCGGGAACCTGTCGCACGTCATCTTCACCTCCGGGTCCACCGGGCGG
>DASWMA010000507.1:0-10549 GCA_036399995.1 Longimicrobium sp.
GATGCGGCGGGCGCCGGCGGCGTGGAGGAGGGGGAGCGAGGCCGTGTTCCGCACCGGCTCGCGCACCACGGTGGCGAAAACGTGCTGGTGCGCCGATGCGGCCAGCGCCTGCACCACGGCCGCGGCGACCGCCGGGGCGTAGATCCGGCCGCCGCGCTCCGGACGCACGGCGAGCTGGTCGAAGTACCCTACCCTCGCGCGCTCCAGCGCGTCCCACCCGCCCGCGTCCCACGCGATCTGGTGCCGGCGCGCCCACACGTCCGTGGCGCGCAGCACGGCGTCGGGGAGCGCCACGGCGAATCCGCCGATCCTCCCACCTGCATCCTCCAGCACCAGCACGTGCGCGTGCTCCACGTACCAGGCGTACGCATCCGCCGACGCGCCCAGGAGGAACCCGCCCTCCGCGGGCCGCGACGCGTCCAGCCGCAACGCGTGCTTGATCTCGAGGAACGAGGGGACGTCGGCCGCGCGCGCCGGGCGAAGGATCAACGCCGCACCAGCCCCAGGTCCACCGAAAACTCGCCGACCTCGGCGATCTCCTCGATGTGCGGGCCCTTCCGCTGCTGCCAGATCGCCTGCCAGATGGAGGTGACGTTCTGGTTGTGGTGGTACGCCTCGGGAAGGATGTGGCGCCGGTTGGGGAGCTCGTGCCAGGGGATCCCCGGATCGTAGTGATGCGTGGCGTGCTCGTTGAAGTTCAGCAGCAGCCAGCTGAAGAAGCGTTGCCGCGGGAGCGAGCGCACGTTGTGGCGCACGTCGGGGCCCACGGTGGTGTCGTAGTGGTACACGTACAGCAGCAGCGACCAGAACCACGCGAACACCGCCAGCGGCACCCCCAGCGCCACCGCCCACGCCCCCACGCCGAACACGTACGCGACCGCCGCGTGGAAGCCGATCCCGCCGGCGAACTCGGCCCACGAACGGATGCGACGCGCCGGCTGCCAGTGCTTGAACACCGGCGAGATCCGCTCCGCCCGCCGCCCGGGCACCAGCAGGAAGATCAGCACGGCGGCGATGGAGTGGATGAAGAAGCCGCCGAAGAACACGAAGAAGATCCACACCACGTGGTACCAGGTGCGGCGGAGCGGGGTGAGCGCCGCGCGGCTGGTGAAGGTGTCGAGGTTGGCGGTGTGGTGGTCGCGCCGGTTATGGCCGTGGTGGAAGTAGTGGATCTTCCGGTAGATGGTGAACGGCGCGGCCACGGGGAGGAGGAGCAGCGTTCCCAGCGCGTCGTTCAGCCGCGGATGGCTGGGGAGCAGCTTCTTGTGGATGGCCTCGTGCGCGGCGATGTACATCCGGTCGAGCCACAGCCCCTGCGCCACCACCAGCGCGCCCACGATCGCGCCGCCGTACGGCAGATCGGCGCGCCAGCACGCGACGGTCGCCACCAGCAGCGCGGCGAACACACCGAAGGTCTCGGCCAGCAGGTAGAACGAAATCCGGGTCTGGTCCTGCGGAGGCTTCATGGGACGTACGGTGCTGCGGGAACGGGAGATACGAGGGGCGGCGGAGGCGGCCCCGATTGTAGCGGAGACAAACGTTTGGCACAATCCCGGGAAGGGAGTGCGAAAGTGCGAAAGTGCGAAAGTGCGAAAGTGCGAAAGTGCGAGAGTGCGAAAGCGTGAAACGCCGCATGATCCCCCGCCGACCCGCGGCACCGCTCGGCAGGCGCACTCACGCACTCACGCACTCACGCACTCACGCACCTGTTCGCCCTTCCGTGCCCCCGTACCCCCGCACCCGTCCGCACCGCATGGCACGGCAGTTCCAGTAGCCACATCGTTTCCCACGATTCCGCCTGGAGCGCCCATGCAGCGCGTGCCGTGACACCGATCCGTCCCGACCAGCGTCCCCACGCCGCGGTGCAGGCCGCCGCCGGCGCACGCCCCGAGGCACCCGCCATGGGGCTGGACGTGTCGCACGCCCCCGCGTCGCCCTCCGAGGCGCGGCTGCGCGCCATCATCGACTCGGCGCTCGACGCCATCGTCACCACCGACGCGAACAGCGTGATCACCGGGTGGAACGCCCACGCCGAGAGCATGTTCGGCTGGAGCGCCGAAGAGGCGCTGGGGCGCACCCTGGCCGACACCATCATCCCCCCGCAGCACCGCGAGGGGCACCAGGCCGGCGTGCGGCGATACCTGCAGACCGGCGAGGGGCCGATCCTGAGCCGGCGGATCGAGATCACGGCGCTGCGCCGCGACGGGAGCGAGTTCCCGGTGGAGCTCACCGTGGCCCCCGGCCACTGGGAAGGCGAGGTGGTGTTCAGCGCCTTCATCCGCGACATCAGCGACCGGCGGCGCGCCGAGTCGCGCCTGGGGGCCGAGCACGCCGTGACCCGCGTGCTGGCCGAGGCCGCCAGCGTGGAGGCCGCCGCCGTGCCCGTGCTGCGCACCATGGGCGAGGCGCTGGGGTGGGACGCCGGCTTCCTGTGGACGATCGAGGACGGACGCCTGCGCGTGGTGGCGCACTGGCACGTAGACGACCTGGACGCGGGCGACTTCGAGGCGGTCAGCCGCACCTTCTCGTTCGCGCAGGGCGAGGGGCTGCCCGGGCGCGCGTGGGCCGCGCGCCAGCCGGTGTGGGTGGTGGACGCGCAGGTGGAGCCCGCCTTCCCCCGCGCCCCGCACGCGCTTCGCGCGGGTCTGCACGCGGCCTTCGCCTTCCCCGTGCAGACCGCGGGGGAGGTGCTGGGGACGATCGAGTTCTTCAGCCGCAGGCCGGAGCTCCCCGACACGGCGCTGCTGGCCATGGCGCGCTCGGTGGGGAGCGACGTGGGGCAGGCGTTCCGGCGCATGCGCGCCGAGGAAGAGCGCGACCGCGCCTTCGCCGAGGCCCGCGCCAGCAACGAGACGCTGCGCCGGGTGAACGCCCAGCTCGCCGTCCGCACCGAGGAAGCCGAGCGCGCCAACCGCGCCAAGAGCGACTTCCTGGCGGTGATGAGCCACGAGCTGCGCACCCCCATCAACGCCGTGCTGGGCTACACCGACCTGCTCGAGATGGGGATCGCCGGGCCGGTGACCCCCGAGCAGCGCGGCTACCTCGAGCGGGTGCGGGTGAGCACCACCCACCTGCTGGGGCTGATCAACGACGTCCTCGACCTGTCCAAGATCGAGGCCGGGCGCATGGGCGTGACCCGCGAGCCGGGGCGCGCCGGCGCGGCGGTGGCCGAGGCGCTGTCGTTCGTGGCCACGCAGGCGCAGGCCAAGGACGTGGCGCTGCACACCGAGTGCGGCGTGCCCGGCCCCGAGTACCTGGGCGACGACGACCGGGTGCGCCAGATCCTCCTCAACCTCCTGTCCAACGCGGTGAAGTTCACCGGCCCGGGCGGCCGCATCACCGTGCGCTGCGGCACCGGCCGGCCGGGCGGCGGGTCGCGCCTGGTGGGCGCCGGCCCCTGGGTGTGCATCCGCGTGGAAGACACCGGGCCGGGGATCGCGCCCGAAGAGACGGAAGCGGTGTTCGAGCCCTTCGTGCAGGCGCAGGCGGTGCACACGCGCACCGCGGGCGGCACCGGGCTGGGGCTCACCATCAGCCGGCGGCTGGCGCGGATGATGGGGGGCGACCTGACGCTGGAGACGGAGCTGGGCCGCGGCTCGTGCTTCACCCTGTGGCTCCCGCCCGCCGGCGCGCCCGGCGCGGAGGAGCCCGCCCCCGAGCCGCTGGCCGCCGAGGCCGGCGCCGAGGCCGAGGGGCTGCGCCGCGCCGGGCAGGCGGTGCAGCGCGATCTGCGCGCCATCATGGAGGCCTACCGCCGGCGCCTGCGCGCCGACCCCGCCGTGCCCGCCGAGGGGCTGCGCGACTCGGAGATCGAGGACCACCAGGCCACCTTCGTGGCCGACGTGGCGCAGTGCCTGGTGGCGCTGGGTGACGCGCCCGACCGGGTGGAGCTGCTGCAGGACGGCACCGAGCTGCAGCGGCTGCTGGCCTTCCGCCACGGCGAGCAGCGCGCGCGCCAGGGGTGGGACGAAGACGGCCTGCGCCGCGACTTCGCCGTGCTGGCCGAGACGATGGGCACCTCGCTGCAGCGCCGCGGCGTTCCCCCCTCGGCGTGGGGCGTGCTCTCACGCTTCCTCCACCGCGCCGAAGAGGTGTCGGCCGCCGCGCTCTGCGCCGCCCGCAGCGGCGAGTCGGGCCCGGACGGCCGCGCGGATCGGTCGCCCGCGGAGGGGGGCGGCCCCGGCGCGTGAGCCCACGCGCCGGAGCTATGGCCGTGGCCGGCTCCGCGATGTCCAGACGGTACCGGGCGTCATCGGCACACACCTTCAGCCGGGTCGGCATGGAACGGACTTCCCTCGCGGCGGGAATCGGTGGCGGTGCGCGGCGCGGCTGAGCGCACGGCCGACCGCGCGTTCTTCACCGGCCTGGCGCGCGCGTTCGGCGGGGCGGTGCTGTTCTCGCTTCCCCTGCTGATGACCATGGAGATGTGGTGGCTGGGGTTCTACCTGAGCCGCGTGCACCTCATGCTCTTCATGGTGCTGATGATCCCCCTGCTGGTGGCGCTCGACTACTACTCCGGCTTCGAGGAGACGCGGAACTGGCGCGAGGACTGTATGGACGGGATGATCGCCTACGGCGTGGGGCTGGCGGCGTCGTTCTGGATCCTCCTCCTCTTCGGGGTGATCGACTTCACCCAGCCGCTGCGCGAGGTGCTGGGGAAGGTGGCGATCCAGGCGGTGCCGGCCAGCTTCGGCGCGGTGCTGGCCAACAGCCAGCTGGCGGGGGACGGCGGACCCGAGGAGGGGCAGAAGCGGCGCAAGGAGCAGGCGGGGTACGGCGCGCAGCTGCTGTTCATGGGCGCCGGCGCCGCGTTCCTGGCCTTCAACGTGGCCCCGACCGAGGAGATGATCCTGATCTCCTTCGTGATGACGCCGGTGCACGCGCTGGCGCTGGTGGCCGCGTCGCTCCTGCTCACGCACGGCTTCGTGTACGGCTCCGGGTTCCGCGGCAGCCCGTCGGCGACGACGGCGGGGTGGAGCCTGTTCCTGCGCTTCACCGTGGTGGGGTACGCGGTGGCGCTGCTGGTGAGCGCCTACGTGCTGTGGACCTTCGGCCGCTTCGGCGACACGCCTTTCCGCGCGTGCCTGGAGATGACGCTGGTGCTGGGCTTTCCGGCCAGCCTGGGCGCGGCGGCCGCGCGGCTCATCCTCTGACGATACGGCTCCATGGCGGACAGGCCGGTGCGCGACGGCGGCGGTGGCGGCGGGGGCCGCTCGCGGTGGGAGTGGGTGGCCGCCGCGATCAGCACCGTGGTGGTGCTGTGGGTGATCGGCTACATGGCGTACGAAGCCGTGGCGCGCCCCCACACGCCGCCCGCGGTGGAGGTGGTGCCCACGAGCGTTCTGCGCGCGCGCGGCGGATGGGTGGTGGAGTTCCGGGCGTACAACCACGGCTACCAGACCGCCGCGGCCGTGGAGGTGGAGGGAACGCTGAAGCAGGGCGAACGGACGGTGGAGACCAGCGACGCGGTGCTCGACTACGTCCCCGGCCGCGCCACGCGCCACGGCGGCCTCTTCTTCAGCCGCGACCCCCGCGCGCACCAGATGGAGCTGCGGGCGCTGGGGTACCAGGCGCCGTAGCCGGGGTCGGGCAGGATGCCGCTTCGCGGGAATTCAGTTCGGGATGCAGGTCCGTCAGTCGTCTCACGCAGAGCAGCAGAGAAGCAGAGGAGATGGGTTTTTCTCCGCTCCTCTGCTGCTCTGCGTGAGATTCATTGATCGCTTGAACCCGGGCGATGCCTGGCGGAGGGACACGCCCCAACCCCACGCTCTTCCGCCCTTCCGCCGCCCTTCAGCGCGGCGCGTTCGAAGCGGAAGCGGTGGCGGCGCGGGGCCCGGCCGGCCTAACCACCGCGATGCCCCGGTCCTCAGCCGTGCCCGATCTCGTCCGGCCGCCCGGCCGCCGCGCGCCGGGTGGTGATCGCCCATTCCACGTCGGGGTCCTCCATCTCCAGCTGCCGGATCCCGCCCGGGAAGCGGCTCTGCAGGCGCTCGTACTCGGCCTGGTAGTGCGGGTCGGGGTGCACCCAGTCGTGCAGGTAGTACACGGCCTGCACGCGCGCCTGCAGCAGCTCCTTGGTGCAGCCGAAGCACGGGCGCATCGTGGTGTACGCCGTGCTCCCCTCCACCGCGATCCCGAAGCGCGCCGCGGCCAGCAGCGCGTTCTGCCCGGCGTGCACGCAGATGCACAGGTCGTAGCCGGTGCCGCTGGCGTACTGCTCGCGGTGGGCGCAGCGGTGGCAGCCCCCCTCGCTGCAGTTGGGCATGTTCGACGGCGTGCCGTTGTAGCCGGTGGACACGATGTGCCGGTCCTTCACGATCACCGCGCCCACCCGGTTGCCGGTGCAGTCGGCCCGGCTCCGCACCGCCAGCGCGATTCCCATGAAGTACGCGTGCGTCTCGGGCCTGCGGTGCTCGGGCTGGCTCATCGGCCGGGGAGGTCGGAGAAGGTGGAGGGAGACGAAAACGCCCGTGCCGCGTCAAAGATCGCGGCACGGGCGTCCGCGTTTGGGGATCAGGACGTGCCCAGGTAGCGCTCGCGCAGGATGTTGGTGTGATGGATCACGTGGCCGGCGATGATCCACGCCAGCGCCCGCACCGACACCGGCCACCCGCTGGCGGTGCCGCGGCGCGCCGCCTCGTCGGCGTTCATCGTGCGCAGCAGCGCCAGCGTGGCGCGGCGGACCGTGAGCCACTCCTCCACGAGCTGCTCGTACGGCAGCTCGGCGAAGCGCGCATTGGCCACGTACGCGTTCTCGTCGAACGACGGCAGCGGCGTGGCGTCGCCGCGCGCAAAGCGAAACGCGCGATGCGCGAAGACGCGCTCGGCGTCGGAGACGTGGCCGATCACCTCCTTCACGCTCCACTTCCCTTCCGCGTAGCGATGGTCGTGACGGTCGGCGGAGATGCCGCGCAGGAGCACGGCGGTGTCCTCGGTCTGCGAGTCCAGGAACTCCAGCAGGTCGCCATCGGGGACCAGGTTGATGTAGCGTGCATAGTACTCCGCGTGCTCGTCGGCCGCGGGGCGCTCGAAGATCGAAACGGCAGTCGTCATGGGCGTGAGGCCTGTCTGCGGACGGTTTCGGGTGGCACAGCCGGACACGCGCAAGTATACGCGCCCCGGCGGTCACCCGCGACTCCGGAGCCCGTCTCCGGCGTCCGCACCCGGGACCACTCGCCGACCTCCCAGCCGACGACGCGGTTGATGTCCGCGAAGGCGGACAGCGTGCCGTCGTAGCCGCGAGGCCGCCGGGGCCTCGAGGCCGCGAGCTCACTCGTATCGTCCGCACAGCCAAGGATCGTCGATCCCAGCGACGAAAACGCCCGGGAGACCATCGAATCTCCCGGGCGCCGCTCGTCCCCTCCCTGCCCCGTACCCGCTACCGCGCCGCCAGTCCTGCCTCGCGCGGGGCCTCCATCGCGGCGAGCGCGGCTTCCAGCGCCCACCGCCCGCGGCGCTCGCGGACCAGCGCGCGGATCTCGGCGGCGAGTTGCACGTAGGCCACGTCCTCTTCCGTGGCGGTGGGGGCGCGCAGGTGGGCGCAGCGGCGCACGTCGGCCGCCACCGACCTCCAGGCGCAGGTGTGGCCGAAGCCCAGCGTGTGCATCAGCTCGTGCGGCACCAGCCCCGGGTTCGCCGCCGACTCGCGCAGGGCGCCGCGGTTCAGCCGCAGGTCGCCGTACTCGATGTCGTGCCCGTCGGAAACCGCGGTCCCGATCCCGCCGATCCCGCGCATGTCGGGGTCGAACCACACCAGGATCACGTCGTCGGGGCCGCCGCTTTCGCGCGGCACCGCGTCCAGGAAGTTGGCGGGGCGGAACACGTCGGCCCCGAACGTCTCCTCCAGCTCATCGGTCTCGCGCCAGAACGCCGCCGAGTCGCGCGCGGTCACGGCCTCGCCGCTCCACTCGCGGTCGAACGCCACGCGCAGCGGAAAGCGCTCGGCCGGCCACCCCTGCAGCCAGGTGCGCCCCAGGGCGTCGGTCGCCGTCATGCGGCGGAAGAAGCCGGTGCACCCCGCGCACGCGCCGCTGAACGCGCGCTCCAGCCGCACCTCCACCTGGCGCCCCGCGTACCGCCCCGCCGCGATTGTCCACCATAGCGGCACCAGCACGACCTCGTGCTCCCGCGCCACCTCGCGCGGCGCCAGGCGCAGCCGCGCCGCGTGGAACGCGCGCGCCCCCGGCTCCGCCGCGTCCACCCACAGCTCCACCGAATCCGTGGAGGCCAGGCCGGGGAGCGTCACCGCGAACCGTCCCGTGCTGTCCGCCATCGCCGAGTCGGCCAGCGCGCCCGCGCGGGCGAACACGCGTACGCCGCGCACGTCGCCGCCGCCGGCCGCGATCACCCGCCCGGTCACCACGTCTGGCACGCGCGCCTGCGCCGCCGTCCCGCCTGGGAGCGCGGCACCAGCGAGCAGGGCCATCAGCGGAAGGGACCGGGCCGCCCAACTCTTTGCCATCATTCGACTTCAGTGGATCGCGAGAAAACGCCGGCAGGGTCGTCCTGCTACCCCGCTGTCGTTCATCGGATCGCCTGGACGGCGCGGAAGCGGCGAAGCGCATGATCGGTCCCGCGCTGGGCCGGCGCGCAGGCTCGATCGATTCGCGCGCGTCGGGACTAGAAACTGACTCGGGTCAGGTGGGGACGATGGCGAAGGCACGCACCGGGAAGGTGCCGAACGCCTTCACCTTCACGGGGACGGCGAAGAAGCGGAAGCCGCTGTCCGGCACCCGCTCCAGCCCCCGCATGTGCTCGCAGATGGGGATGTCGGAGCGGAGCAGCGTGCTGTGCACCGGCCGCGTGCCATCGTCCGTGTCGTCGATGTTCAGCGTGTCGATGCCGACGAACACCGCGCCGGAGTCGCGCAGGTGCTGCGCGGCCGCGCGGGTGAGGAACGGGTGGCGCTCGAAATACGCGTCGGTGCCCCAGTGCGCCGCGTGCCCCGTGTGCACCAGCACGGCCCTCCCGCGCACATCGATCCCGGCGAACGCGTCGGTGTCGATGGCGCGGCCGGCGCGCCCGGTGGCGCGCACCACCACCGCGTCGAGGTCGGCCAGCGACTCCAGCGGCAGCTCGGACAGGTCCTTCCCGTCGGCGTAGCGGTGGAACGGGCTGTCCACGTAGGTGCCGGTGTTCGCGATCATGTCGATCCGGCCGATGTGGAACTCCGTCCCCGGCGCGTAGACCTCCCGCGACGCCTCACGGCTCAGGTAGTCGCAGATGATCGGCGCGGGATAGCCCTTCAGCGTCACCATCCCGTGCTCCACGGTGTGGCTCAGGTCGATCAGCCGATGCTGGATGGGTTCTGCTTGAATGGTGTCAGTCATGCGGGAAGAAGCATTTCACTGGCCCGGTGCGTTCCAGTCCGTCGATGCACCCAATGTTCGGCGCACGTGCGCGAGTGCGTCCTCCTGCGATACAGTCTCGCCCGCGGCAACCTCTATTTGAGCAAGGCAAAGCTCTCGAAGCAACTCGACGTCGTCGAGAAGCGCTTCGTGCTCATCAGACGCGAGAATCACCTGCCGTCCCGTCACGTCCCTGACATTCCGATTCATTCCGCCTCCTCCGTGCAGGTTCAGCCGAAAGATGCAGTACGGCGGCCCGCCCCGGAACCCCCGGACGAGCCGCCGCCATACCTTCGCCACCGCTGGACCACTCCGTTCCACCGCTGGCACCTCGGGAGCGAGATCACTGGCTCCACAGGCGGTGGCAAGCTGCCTTCAACCGGCGGCGCGCAGCTCGCCCGCGGAGGCGAGCCGCTCGGCCGGCGCGAAGTGCTCTCGGGTCAACTGCATGTACCGGGCACGATGATCATCGAGCGACAGGTCGCGCCGGGCGATCTCGCAGGCCCGGTAGAACGGCTCCTTGTTGTAGAGCAGCTCGGTCATGTATCCCGGCGGCGGGTTCTTTGGTTTCTCGAGCTGCTGCCGGAGGTCGAGCGCAGCCGACCTCGCACGTCCGGCTGGATACCCGTGGAACACCTTCAGGCAATCGGCCACGATTGCCCAGTGAGCATCCTTCAGCGGCTCGATGTCCATGAGATTGAACGGCTGCTGGTGTTCAACGCCGCTTCCGACGCTTCGGTGTGGAAGCTCATCTGGTCGGCACCCTCGATCGTAAGGCGCTGCCTCCAGAACGCCGCGACGGGTCCGATCACCACGTCGTACAGGCCGTGCGACCGCCGGATGCGCGCGTGGTCCGTGCCGCCGCTGCGGCAGTGAACGACGAAGCTCCAGTAGTCGTCCGCGTCGAAATCGCCCCTCACGAACGTGAGCGTTTCGAGCGCCGCCAGCGCCTCGCGATCGACGTCGAACCGAACGACTGCGGCGAGTTCGCGGCCGCGCTCCCGTGCAACCTCGACCGCCCACGTGCGAGCCTGCCGCTCAACCGTGGTCGTGTAGAACGCGCGGCCGAAGTCCCTGCCGCCCGAACCGCGCGCGACTGCGGCCCCCTGCTCGGCAATCACCCGCGCGTCGTCGAACGTGGTGCCGTGGTACAGCCGAACGATCGAATTCGTCCACGGCGGCGGCGGATACAGCATCGCTCG
>DASWMA010000508.1:0-15252 GCA_036399995.1 Longimicrobium sp.
GGGAGGCGCGGAATCTACCCGGCGCCCCGGCGCGGTGCCATCACCCGTGATATGAACGCACGAAGCCCCGGCGCGGTCGCCGGGGCTTCGTTGCGTGCGGGTGTGTCCGTCGCGTCACCGCTGGGGCGACGGCCGGAACGTGATCGGCAGGGTCACCCACACCGGCACCGCGCGGCCGTCGATCCGGGCCGGGCGAAAACGCATCTCCCGCGCGACCTTCGCGGCGGCCTTGGAGAGCTCCGCGCTCGCGGTGTTCTCGATCGTCACGCTCGCGCTGTCGACCCCGTCATCCGTCTGGATGCGGAAGCGGACCGTGGCTGTGCCGCTTTCGCCCCGGCTGCGCATCCCGGGCGGATAGTTTCGCTGGATCAGCCGCGCCACGTCTTCGCGGTTCTCCAGCATCGGCTGTTCTTCCACCCGGAAAAGCTCGTACGTCCCCTGCGCCGGCGGGGCGACCGGGGCGGGGGGTAGGTCCTGCGCGCGGGCCGGGATCGTCGCGGCGGCGGCCAGCAGCAGTGCCGGGAGGAGCACCGCCCGGAATCGATCCATCATCCCGTGTCCATCGTTATGGGTTCACGATCGGCTGGACCGGTGCGAACGCGCACGCGCTGCGCCTGCCCGTCCGGCCGTACAGCTTTGGTGATCCGTCACTCGCGCGAGCGAGGCGGACGGGCGTCGCCGGGGGCCCGTGTGGCGGGGGCAGAGCGGGGCTCCAGCCTGAACGGGATCGGCACGGTCACCCAGACGGGCACCGCGCGGTTCTCGATCTTGGCCGGGCGGAAGCGCATCGCGCGCGCGACCTTCGCGGCGGGCTCGGTGAACTCCGGGCTCGTGGCGTTCTCGATCATCACGCTCGCGCTGTCGACCCTGCCATCCTCCTGGATGCGGAAGCGGAGCGTGACGGTGCCGGTTTCGCCGCGGCTGCGCATCTCCGGAGGATAGCTCCGCTGGATCAGCCGCGCCACGTCTGCCCGGTTCGCCAGCTCGGGCATTTCTTCCACGGAGCTCAGGTCGTACGTCCCCTCCGCCGGCGGGGCAGTCATGGTGGGGGGCGGGTTCTGCGCGCGGGCCGAGCCGGCCGCGAGGGCCGCCGCCAGCGCCACGGCCCGGAGAAGCACCGCCCGGTATCGATTCATCATCTCATGTCCATCGTAGAGGGGTTCCCACGATCGGCTGGACGGGCGCGAACGCGCACGCGCTGCGCCTGCCCGTCCGGCCGTACATCGGCTCTGGTGATCCGTCACTCGCGCGGGCCAGGCGGACGGGCGTCGCCCGGCGCGCGAGTCGCGGGGGCGGTGCGGGTCTCCAGCATGAACAGGACCGGCAGCATCACCCACACCGCCACCGGGCGCCCGTCCACCGTGGCGGGCTTGAAGCGCATCTGGCGCGCGACGGCCGCGGCGGGCTCCGCGAACTCGGTGTTCGTGGCGTTCAGCATGGTCACGCGCGCGCTGTCCACCGTACCATCGGCCCGGATCAGGAAGCGGAGCGTCACCGTTCCCGTCTCGCGGCGGCGGCGCAGCTCGCGCGGATAGTTGTCCCGGACCAGCCGCGCGACCTCGCGGCGGTTCAGCAGCTCCGGCTGTTCCACCACGTCTCGCAGCTCGTACGCCTCCGCCGTTTGCGCGGCCACCGTTGCGGCCACGGCGGGGTCCTGCGCGCGTGCCGGGCTCGCGGCGGCGGCCGCGGCGAACGCCAGCGCCGGAACGAGCAGCGCCCGGCTTCGAGTCCAGTTCATCACCGTCATCGTTGCAGGATCTGCGGTGCTTCGGCCCCGGGGGGTGCATTCCCCCGCGTTCCACGTTGCCCGGCGACGGCGATCCGCGCCCTATGGCCGCGCGGATCCCTGGTCGACCGGGACGTCAGGGCTTGGGCGGCGGCAGGGAGGAGCGCATGCCGCGCTCGTCGCGCTGGATGTCGCGCGCCTCGCCGCTGTTGTCCCAGGCGCGGGTGAAGGCGATGGGGAAGTTGACCCATACCTGCACCGGGCGGCCGCCCACCTTGGCCGGGCGGAAGCGGAGCTGCCGGGCGACCCGCGCCGCCGGCTCGTTGAACTCGGGCTCGGGCGATTGCGCGATGCTGACGCTGGCGCTGTCCACGCTGCCGTCCTCCAGGATCTTCATCCGCACTTCCACGGTGGCCGGCGCGCGGCGGCCGCGCATCGACGCCGGGTACGCGCGGCTGGCCAGGCGCGGAACGTTGCGCGCGTCCAGCAGCTCGGGCTGCGTGTCGGGCTCATCGGGCTGCTGCGGCTGCTGCGCGCGGGCGGGCGTGGCGGCCAGCAGCAGGGCGGCCGCGAGCAGCGCCGCGCGTACGGGCGAAAAGCGGGAGATCCGGGTCATGGCAGGTGGGGGTCGGCGGGGCGGGGGACGAGGCTCGGATCAGTCCAAGCTAATGAACGATGCGGCCGGCGCAAACGGATGGGTTCGATCCATCCGCCGTACAACGTGCGAGCGGTGCGTTCAGGGACGGAGGAATGCACCGCCGGAGCGGATCGTGTCACGTGCTTCCGGTGCCGCCGTCGGCGTCGGGGCCGGTGGTCTGGAAGGCGATGGGGAGCGAAACCCACACCGGAACGGGTGTCCCGTGGCGGCTCGCGGGCCGGAAGCGCATCCGCCTGGTCACGCGCGCCGCCGCCTCGGTGAATGCGTCATGGCTCGACTCCAGCACCTCCACTTTCCCCACGTCTACCTCGCCCGTGCGGGTGACGCGGAAGCGGATCCACACCCTGCCTTCGACACCGGCGTCGCGCAGCAGCGGGGGGTAGTTGCGCGTCAGGACGGCCGCCACCTCGTCGCGGTTCAGCAGCTGGGGCGGCGTGTCGACCGCGCTCATCTCGTACGTCCCCGAATCCGGCGGCTGCGGCCGTCCCGCCTCACCCGCCAGGTCGCGCCGGGTGGAATCGACGTAGTCCGGCAGCTCCGCCGGCGCGGGCGCGGGCGGACGCGGCGCGGAGTCGACGAAGACCACGAACTCCTCGCTCGTGCGCCGGGGCTGCACCAGGCGGTACGCCCCCCACCCCAGCAGCCCCAGCCCCAGCGCCCCGACCGCCAGGAACCCGAAGATGATCCACCCCGCCGACACCCCGCGCCGCGGTGGCGGGCCAGGTGGCGGGGACGGCGGCGGCGTTGCCGCGGCGCCGGGGCGCGGGAAGCCGCAGTGCGGGCAGGCCGGCGCCGCGCTGCTCACGCCGCCGCCGCACTCCGGGCAGTTCACCAGGGCCATGGGGATTCGATGACGGCGGGAGGCGATGGGAGGATGGGTTCCGCAACTGGAATCTACACGCGCAAACGCCTGTCGCGGAAGCCGGGAAACCGGCGGACGAAGAGATCGGCTTTGCGGCAGACCCGACATTCGGGATCGGACCGCCGTTCCGGCACATCGTCCGGATCAGCGTCTCGTATCTCGGATGATCTCGAACACGCCGGCGAGCCCATCGTCGGCTCGTGAGCAACGGCGGGGCATGCCTCACAGGGTCGCCGTTCCAGGAGGATGGGTCGGGATCGATGAATCAATGCGATGAATGATGACGAGAAGGGGTTTGCATTGATGGTGGAGCCGCAGAGTGTGCTCGCGGTCCGGCGAGGGGCAGGCACCTGGCTCGGGCACAATCCAGCGGGAATCGCGAGGCCGGCTCCGCCGCACACGGCCCGACGCGATGGCGCACACGCAACGCGGCGAGGGAGGTGTCGCCCGTCCAGAAACGCAGGCCCCGGCAAGCATGTCTCGCCGGCGAGGGGAAGGACCGCGTCCGCCTGGATCCGCCGGGCACGCGGACACACACCAGTCTTGATGAAAGGCAGAGAATCATGTCCACCCAGGCGAACGACGGCAGCGCTCCGAGCCCCGCGACCGACGAGTCGATCTACCCCTTCCCCCTCGGGATCTTCCAGCCCCTGAGCGACACGGTGCAGCAGGTGGTCGACATCGGAGGCACCGGGAGCGAGCTATACATCGGCACGGGGCGGGTGGGGATCGGGACCGCCACCCCGGAGATGGCGTTGGTGGTGCAGAGCGTCGACACGATGGTGCAGCTGCAGTCCCAGTCCGGCGAGGCGTCGATGGAGTTCATCAACACCGACGGCGTGCACTGGCACCTGGGGTCGGGGGGTGGTCAGGGGGCGGGGCCCGGGGCGTTCTTCCTGTGGAACAACGTCAATGCCTTCTCGCTGGTCGCGACCGCTACCGCGCTGCAGCTGTTCGGGGCCGTGGCGATGCCGAACCTCCCGTCGGCGAACTCCAGCGCGTCGCCCGGCAACCTGTGCGCCGTTCTGATCGACCCCCAGACGGGCCAGCTGTACGTCCAGTAGCCGGCGACGGATCGGTACGGGCGCGTCGCCGCTCACCGCGGCGGCGCGCCCGTTTTGTGTGCCCGGCTGCACCAGTAGGTGACGGACCTGGGGATCCGGCGGGAGGGGATGGTTGCGGCCGAACCGGCGCCCACGCCGTGCTCGCGGCGGTTCGCACCGCGCCCGGCGCGGCTCGCGTCACCGCGATGGCCTCGACGCCGTCCCAGGCCCTACACTGCCGCGGACTCCAGCATCGACCGGATGCGCTCCGCCGCGCGCAGGCCCGAGACCACCGCGCCCTCCACGTTGGGAGCGACCAGGTAATCCCCCGCCAGCGCGAGCCGCGGATGCTGGTCGAGTGTGCCGGGTTGGTGCAGGCGGGCGAGGTGCGCCAGCGAGCCGGGGCGGAACACCGTCCACCCGTGCTCCCACCGGTACAGCCGCACGGCGCGGATGGCGGAGGCGATCCGCGGAAAGGGGCCGCGCAGGTCGGGGAGGATGGCGTCCAGCGCCTGCTCGGCCGTGGCATCCATCAGCCGGGGGCCGGCCCCGGGGAGCGGCAGCGCGAGCAGCGTCCCCATCCCCGGCGCCACCAGCCCGGGGAGCTTGGCCTCCTGCGCGCACACCGCGGCCAGCGCGCGCGACTCGCCGCGCGCGTACGACAGGCCGAACCAGCGCACCCCCACCGGCCGGTCCAGCACGAGCCCGACGGTGACGGTGGGGCGCACCTGCACCCCGCCCAGCCACTCGCCCGTGCGCGGCATCGCCCCCTGCACCAGGGCGCGGGCCGCGGGGGCGGGGACGGCGAGGACGGCGGCGTCGAAGCGCTCCGTCCACCCGTCGCCGGAAAGCTCCACGCCGTCGGCCTCCATCCGCACCGCGCGGACGGCGGCGCCGGTGCGCAGCACGCCACCGTGGCCGCCCAGGGCGGCCTCCAGCACGTCGCAGTACCCCTGCGCGCCGCCGCGCAGGGCGAGCACCTCCAGCGACATCCCCTGCCGCGCGAGCGCGTGGTAGAAGGCGGAGCTGGTCTCCGCCGCGTGCGCGCCGTAAAGCGTGGTGAGCAGCGGGTCGGCCAGCAGGTCCACGAAGGGCTGCCCCATCTCGCGCACCCCCCAGGCGGCCGCGCTCTCGCCGTCGAGCCCGGCCGCGGCGGCCAGGTGCAGCGCGTCCATCCGCAGCGCGGCGGCGTGGCGGTGCAGGAAGGGGAGGTAGTGCGCCCCCAGCTTCAGCTTGAGCGTGAAGGGGAGCGCGCCGCTGGCCAGCATCGAGGTGGGCGAGCCGTACACCACCTCGTGCGCCGCGCCCTTGCGCCACAGCGCGTCGCGCCCCGAGGTGCGCTCGCACAGCGCCGCGCCCCCCGCCTCGCGCAGCACGCGGAGGAAGCGGGTGTACACCGAGCCGAAGAGCTGCACGGCGGTGTCGATGCGGCACCCCTCCACCTCGTCGGTGCGCGTGCGGCCGCCGGGCTCGGCGCCCGCCTCCAGCACGGTCACCCGTGCGCCGGCACGCGCCAGCGCGAACGCCGCGGTCAGCCCCGCCGGCCCGCCGCCCACCACCGCGACGCCGCGCTCCGCGCCCTCAGCCACGGCCGCGCCCTCCGTGGGCGTTGCTGCGGACGAACGCCCGTTCTAGGTTGCAATCCATCACCCACACCTCCCCACCCGGAGCATTCATGAAACGCAGAGACTTCGTTCTGCAGGGCGCCGCGGTGGCGGCCGGCGCCGCCGCGGGGTCGGCGCTGCTGCCGCGCATGCTCGGTGCCCAGCCGCCGCGCGAGGGCTGGCTGCAGGACCCGGCCACCCGCGAGCTGGCCATGCGCGCCGTCGACGCCGCGCGCTCGGCCGGCGCCACCTACGCCGACGTGCGCATCGCCCGCAACCGGCAGCAGTCGCTGAACACGCGCGAGCGGCAGATCACCCAGTTCAACGACTCCGACACCTTCGGCTTCGGGGTGCGGGTGCTGGCGGGCGGGGCGTGGGGCTTCGCCGCCAGCCGCGAGGTGAACCCCGACGAGGTCACGCGCGTGGCGCGCGAGGCGGTGGCCCAGGCGCGCGCCAACGCCGCCGGCAGCCGCCGCCCGGTGGAGCTGGCGCCCCCCGAGCGCCACCCCGACGCGAAGTGGACCTCGCCCTTCCAGGTCGACCCGTTCAACGTGCCGATCGAGGAGAAGGTCGACCTGCTGCTGCGCGCCAACGCCGAGGCGCTCAAGGTCCAGGGCGCGCGCTTCGTCACCTCGTCGATGTTCTTCCTGAAGGCCGAGAAGACCTTCGCCAGCACCGACGGAAGCTACATCGAGCAGACGCTGTACCGCTCGTGGCCGGTGATGAACATCACCGCCGTGGGCACGGGCGACTTCCAGACCCGCCAGAGCACCGACGTGGCGCCGCGCGGCCTGGGGTACGAGTACGTGCGCGACGCGAAGCTGGTGGAGACCGCCGGCCGCTGGGCCCAGGAGGCGGTGGCCAAGCTCAGCGCCAAGCCGGTGGAGCCGGGGCGGTACGACCTGGTGCTCCTCCCCTCGCACCTGTGGCTCACCATCCACGAGTCGATCGCGCACCCCACCGAGCTCGACCGCATCATGGGGTACGAGGCGAACTACGCGGGCACCTCGTTCATCTCGCCTCCGTCGGACTACCTGGGCAAGTTCCGCTACGGGCCCGACTTCATGAACGTGCAGGGCGAGCGCAGCTCCCCCGGCGGGCTCTCGTCCATCGGCTACGACGATGAGGGGATCAAGCCCGACGAGTTCCTGATCGTGAAGAACGGGATCATGAACGACCTGCAGACCACCCGCGAGCAGGCGCCCATGCTGGCCGACTGGTACCGCTCCCAGGGGCGGCCGGTGCGCAGCCACGGCAACAGCTACGCGCAGAGCTGGGCCGACGTGCAGTTCCAGCGCATGCCGAACGTCAACCTCCTCCCCAACGAGCAGCGCGACGTGAGCGTGGACGAGCTGGTGGCCGACATCAAGGATGGGATCCTGATCGACGGCGACGGGAGCTTCTCCATCGACCAGCAGCGCTACAACGCGCAGTTCGGCGGGCAGGTGTTCAAGGAGATCAAGGACGGGAAGATCACCGGCCTGCTCAAGGACGTCGCCTACCAGATGCGCACCCCCGAGTTCTGGAACTCGATGGACGGCCTGGGCGGCCGGTCGACCTGGTTCGTCGGCGGGTCGTTCTTCGACGGGAAGGGCCAGCCCAGCCAGTCGAACGCCGTGAGCCACGGCTCGCCCGCGGCCCGCTTCCGCCGGGTCAACGTCATCAACACCGGACGCAGAGCATAACCCACCATGCCCGACAGGAAATTCCTCACGCGCGACGAGGCCGAGGCCATCACCCGGCGCGCGCTGTCGTTCAGCACGGCGGACGACGCCCGGGTGAACATCCAGAGCTTCACGCGCGGCAACACCCGCTTCGCCCGCAACCAGATCTCCACCGCCGGCGACGCCTTCGACGGGCAGCTCACGGTGACCAGCGCCTTCGGGAAGAAGGTGGCCAGCGCCACCACCAACCGCTTCGACGACGAGTCGCTGCGCACGGTCGTCGGCACCAGCGAGCGCCTGGCCCGCCTGGTGCCCGAAGACCCCGAGTACCTCGGCGAGCTGGCGGCGCAGCAGTACCCGCAGACCCGCGCCTACTTCGAGGGCACCGCCAACCTCACCCCGGCGCAGCGCGCCGCGGCCGTGACGGCGATCACCGGCCCGGCCGAGCGGCAGGGGCTGGTGAGCACCGGCTTCCTCGACATCCTGGTGGGGTCGCAGACGGTGGCCACCAAGAAGGGGCTGTTCGCCTACCAGACGGGGACCAGCGTCAACCTGACCACCACCGTGCGCACCCCCGACGGCACCGGCTCCGGCTGGGCCGGGGTGGGGCTGAACGACTGGGCGCAGCTGAACCCGGCCGACCTGGGCGACCGCGCCATCCGCAAGGCGGTGCTGTCGCGCAACCCGAAGGCGGTGGAGCCGGGGAAGTGGACGGTGATCCTGGAGCCCACCGCCGTGGCCAACCTGGTGCAGCTGATGGTGGGCTCGATGGACGCGCGCCAGGCCGACGAGGGGCGCTCGTTCTTCAGCAAGCAGGGCGGCGGCAACAAGCTGGGCGAGAAGGTGGTGGACACGCGCATCCAGATCGTGTCGGACCCCGCCAGCGCGCTGGCCCCGGTGAACGCGTTCAACAACCAGGGGCTCCCCAACCGCCGCATGGTGTGGATCGAGAACGGGACGGTGGCCAACCTGCAGTACTCGCGCTACTGGGCGCAGCGGCAGGGGCGCCAGCCCACCGGCTTCGCCTTCGGCGGAGGGGGCGGGGGCGGGGGCTTCGGCGCGGGCTTCGAGATGGGCGGCGGCACCACCTCCATCGAGCAGATGATCCGCTCCACCGAGCGGGGGCTGCTGGTCACGCGGCTGTGGTACATCCGCCAGGTCGACCCGCGCACCATCCTGTTCACCGGCCTCACCCGCGACGGCACCTTCCTGATCGAGAACGGGCAGATCACCACCGCGGTGAAGAACCTGCGCTGGAACGAGAGCCCCGTCTTCATGCTGAACAACGTGGAGGCGATGAGCCCCCCCGTGCGCGTGAGCGGCAGCGAGTCGGGCGAGGCGGGCGGCGCGGTGGTGGTCCCCGCCGTGAAGGCGCGCGACTTCACCTTCACCTCGCTCTCCGACGCGGTGTGACGGGCCGCTGATCTCGGCGGTCGGTGGAAGGTCGACGGATACGGCGGCACCCGGCGGGGAAGAGATCCCGGCCGGGTGCCGCATTTTCGACGGAGAGCGGGACTGACGTTGGCGCGGGAAGTTGCGACTGAAGTCGCGGCTACAACGGCACGCAGTCCGCCTTCGCGGACTTCACCTCCGGACCGCTCGCCCATGCGGCGCTTTTCGTGTAGCGCGCGCAGTAGCCGCGAGCGAAGCGAGCCCCCGTCCCTCCCCCAGGTTGTTTCGGTTGTTTTGGGGGAGGGACAGGCGCGCAGCGCCAGGGAGAGGGGCCCGCGGCGCTAGCTGCGACCTATCCTCGCCACACGCTGTCGACCCCGCCCATCTCCCCCCTTCTCCGGCAGCGCGGGAGATGGGCGGGGCGGGGGGTGGATTGCGCTACCCGCGCCCGCTATTCTTTCGCCCCCTTGCAACTCTTCCGATAGAGGAACTGGATGCGGATCGAGATCAACGGCGACACGCTGACGCTGGAAGACATCGAGCGCGTGGCGGCCGACACCTCCATGCAGGTTGCGCTGGCGCCGGGCGCGGAGGAGCGCCTCCTCCGCTCGCGCGCGGTGGTGGAAGACGCCATCGCCGGCGGCGCGGTGGTCTACGGCGTCACCACCGGGTTCGGGCGGCTGGCCGAGACGGTGATCCCGCTCGACCGCATCGAGGAGCTGCAGCTGAACCTGATCCGCAGCCACGCCTGCGGCACCGGCCCCGCGCTGTCGCGCGCCGAGACGCGCGCCGTCACCCTGCTGCGGGCCAACGTCCTCGCGCGCGGCTTCTCGGGCGTGCGGCCGGTGGTGGTCGAGCGGCTCCTCGACCTGCTGAACCACGGCGTGCACCCGGTGATCCCCGAACAGGGCTCGGTGGGCGCGTCGGGCGACCTGGCGCCGCTGTCGCACCTGGCCCTCGTGCTCCTCGGGGAAGGGCAGGCCGAGGTGGGCGGCCAGGTGATGGACGGCGGCGAGGCGCTGCGCCGCGCGGGGCTGGAGCCGCTCGCGCTGCAGGCCAAGGAGGGGCTGGCGCTGAACAACGGCACGCAGGTGATGGCGGGCGTGGGCGCGCTGGCGCTGCTGGCGGCGGAACGAGCGGTCGAGACGGCGGAGGTGGCCGGGGCGATGTCGCTGGAGGCGCTGCGGGGAACGCCGGACGCCTTCCACCCCGCCATCATGCGCGCCCGCCCGCACCCGGGGCAGGCCGCCAGCGCCGAGCGCCTGCGCGCGTTGCTGGCCGACAGCGAGATCCGCGAAAGCCACCGCCACGGCGACCACCGCGTGCAGGACGCCTACAGCTTGCGCTGCATGCCGCAGGTGCACGGCGCCGCGCGCAACGCCTTCGCCTTCGTGCGTCAGGTGCTCGAGACCGAGGCCAACAGCGCCACCGACAACCCGCTGATCTTCCCCGACGAAGACGGCGGGCTCGTGATCAGCGGCGGCAACTTCCACGGGCAGCCGGTGGCGCAGGCGCTGGACTTCCTGGCCATCGCGCTGGCGGACCTCGCCTCCATCTCCGAGCGCCGCACCGAGCGGCTGGTGAACCCCGACCTGTCGGGCGACCTGCCGGCGTTCCTCACCCGCGACCCCGGCGTGCAGAGCGGGTTCATGATCGCCCAGGTCACCGCCGCCGCGCTGGTCAACGAGTGCAAGGTGCTGGCGACCCCCGCGTCGGTCGACTCGATCCCCACCGGGGCGGGGAAGGAAGACCACGTGAGCATGGGGATGGCCAGCGCCCTCAAGGTGCGCCGCGTGCTGGCCAACGTGGAGACGGTGCTGGGGCTGGAGCTGATGATCGCCGCGCAGGGGCTGGAGTTCCGCAAGCCGCTGCGCCCGGGGCTGCGGGTGGAGCGCGCCTATCACCTGCTGCGCGAGCGCATCCCCCCGCTCGACTACGACCGCATCCTGGCCCCCGACATCGCCGCCGCCGCCGCGCTGGTGCGCGAGGGCGTTCTGGCGGAGATTTGGAAGGCCTAAGGGGGAGGAGGGTGTTGGATGGATTATAACGTAACGTTATAATCCATCCATTTCGTATCTACGCTTAGAGTGGCCCCTGGATTTACCAGGAGTCAGGTGAACCGCTAAGTTGGTGGATGAAGTATAACGTTACGTTATAATTCATCCAGGGAGAAGGATGCCGCGGGAAGCATTTTCTAGCATCTACGAACTGGCCGCTGACCAGTTCGGATACTTCACCACCGCCCAAGCCCATGAACTGGGTGTCGATCGAATGGCGGTAGTGATGATGGAACGTCGCGGCACTATCGAGCGGGTGAGCCGCGGCGTCTACCGGCTTCTCCAGTTTCCGGTGGAACCGGAGGGTCAGTACATGGAAGCCAGTCTGTGGCCCAGAGGCACTACGGCCGTGGTTTCGCATGAATCGGCGCTCGCATTGTTCGAACTCAGCGATGTAGACCCCGTGCGGATTCACATCACGGTCCCGAAGAACTTTCGTGTACGAAGAGGTGTCCCGGCGCGACTCGCGATTCACCATGCTGATTTGCCGGAATCTGACCAGACGCTGCATAACGGCATCCCTGTCACAACCGTTTCGCGAACGCTGCGTGACTGCCGGGCCGCCAAACTGGGAAACGAAGTACTAAGAACAGCCCTGCTCCAAGCAGAGCGCGAGGGATGGTTGACCCGTGCTGACGCTGCGCAGTTGTACGACGAACTCGGTCTCACCCATGAAAACGAAAAAGCGTCCGAATTCAGCGCGCGTTCTAAACCAGTGGGTCGACGCTTACGCTCGTGAGCACGACCTGCCGCCCGTACGCGTTCGTAATTGGGTGTCGTTCATGGTAGTTGGGGGCGCGCTGGAACGGGCAGGGTTCGACGGCTTTGGCACACGGTTTACCGTAAAAGGCGGGGTCGCACTGGAACTTCGTCTTCGGCACATGGCTCGGGCTACTCGCGACCTCGATTTGATCTTCAACGGCGAAGAAGGCGATCCCGTTGCCGAACTGGAGGCAGCATTGGCCGCGCCATATCAGGGTTTCGCATTCCGGCGCAAAGGCGCACCCGAGCAGATGCCGAACGGTGCTGCGCGCGTTGCGATCGCCCTCGCGTTCGAGGGCAAGCCGTGGGGGACAGTGCAAGTAGACGTGGCGAGACAGGAAGGCGACTCGGCTGAAGTCGAGATGGTGGATTCGATCTCGCTCGCGCCGTTCGGATTGGAAAACCCCGCTGCGCTCCCATGTTTATCATTGCCGTACCACATCGCTCAGAAGATCCACGCAATGACATTCGTTCCGGAAGGTGGCCGGAGGAACGAACGTTTTCGAGACCTCGTTGATCTGATCCTGCTCCAGGGATGGGTTACTGACCTGGAGTCGGTTCGTACGGCATGCCGCCATGTATTTGCGACACGCGGCACTCACCCTTGGCCCCCGTTCTTCACGCTTCCCGAGCACTGGGCAGAGCCGTTCGCGCGAATGGCCGCCGATCTGAAGCTTGATACACTTGATGGATACGATGCGGCGATCTTCGCACGTCAATTCATCTCCACGATTGATGAATCCGCTGAATGGGTGGAGGATGTCGACTCTTTGGCAGGAATGTCCGCGACCACGTGGTACTTCGCCGTGAGTTCAGGGGGCGAACTTCGCCGCATCACCGCTCGCGTAGGGGAAGCATTCTTTGTTGGGGGCGGTGTAGCAGTCGTGGCGGGCGATGTCGCGATTATTGGTGTTGTCATCTTCCTGAGAGATCGTAAGCCTATATTGGTCGAAGGCGTTTCTGTCGCCCGCGTAGTGCCCACTGCGGAGCCTGTCTCGCTAAAGCCTGAAATCTGGGGTAAGCTCGCTCGGGAGATTATCCGGCTGAGTAAAGCTCCAGTTCGGGCTATCCAAGCTTTTGGCGTTTATCTTTCCCATATGCATTGTACGCTTCCTTGTGTGATCGCATACGAACTCGGCGTCTCTGTTTCACAAGGACATTGGTATCGGATACACTATGTTCTCGAGAGGTTTCTTTGGGATTTAGAGCATAGCCAGCCAGTTCGTGGCGCGACTATAGGCCGCGATCGCGCGCCTCGATACCCCAACGTTCCTGAATGATGACCACACTCGCCGAAGCGCCCGTGGAAGCGCGCCGCACCATCCGCGCGCCGCGCGGCACCGAGATCTCGTGCCGCGGGTGGCAGCAGGAGGCCGCGCTGCGCATGCTGATGAACAACCTGGACCCCGACGTGGCCGAGCGCCCCGAAGACCTGGTGGTCTACGGCGGCACCGGGCGCGCCGCGCGGAGCTGGGAGGCGTTCGACGCCATCGTGGCCACGCTGCGCAACCTGGCCGACGACGAGACGCTGATCGTCCAGTCGGGCAAGCCGGTGGCGGTGTTCCGCACGCACGCCAGCGCGCCGCGCGTGCTGATCGCCAACTCCAACCTGGTCGGCCGCTGGGCAACCTGGGAGAAGTTCCGCGAGCTCGAGCGGCTGGGGCTCACCATGTACGGCCAGATGACGGCCGGCTCGTGGATCTACATCGGCACGCAGGGGATCCTGCAGGGCACCTACGAGACGTTCGCGGCCGTGGGGCGCCAGCACTTCGGCGGCTCGCTGCGGGGCACGTGGACGCTCACCGGCGGGATGGGCGGGATGGGCGGCGCGCAGCCGCTGGCCGTGACCATGAACGACGGCGCCGTGCTGTGCGTGGAGGTGGACCCCTGGCGCATCGAGCGGCGCATCGGGACGCGCTACTGCGACCGCATCACCCACGACCTCGACGAGGCGCTGCGCTGGGTGTTCGAGGCGCGCGACGCCGGCACCCCGCTGTCGGTGGGGCTGGTGGGCAACTGCGCCGAGGTGCTCCCCGAGCTGGTGCGGCGCGGCATCACCCCCGACGTGCTGACCGACCAGACCAGCGCCCACGACGCGCTGGTGGGCTACGTGCCCGCCGGTCTCTCGCTGGACGAAGCGGCCGAGCTGCGCGAGCGTGACCCGGCCGGGTACCAGCGCCGGTCGATGGACTCGATGCGTGTGCACTGCGAGGCGATGGTGGAGATGATGCGCCGCGGCGCCGTCACCTTCGACTACGGCAACAACCTGCGCACGCAGGCGCTGGACGCGGGGTTCGCCGACGCGTTCGCCTTCCCCGGCTTCGTGCCGGCGTACGTGCGCCCGCTGTTCTGCGAGGGGAAGGGCCCCTTCCGCTGGGTGGCGCTCTCGGGCGACCCGGCCGACATCCACCGCACCGACGACCTGGTGCTGGAGCTGTTCCCGCACGACGAGCACCTGCGCCGCTGGATCACCCACGCGCGCGAGAAGGTGGCGTTCCAGGGGCTCCCCGCGCGCATCTGCTGGCTGGGGCAGGGCGAGCGCGCGAAGTTCGGCGTGGCGCTGAACGACCTGGTGGCCAGCGGCGAGCTGAAGGCCCCGATCGTGATCGGCCGCGACCACCTCGACACCGGCTCGGTCGCGTCGCCGTTCCGCGAGACCGAGGGGATGAAGGACGGGAGCGACGCCATCGCCGACTGGGCGATCCTGAACGCGATGGTGACCGTGGCCGGCGGCGCCAGCTGGGTGAGCTTCCACCACGGCGGCGGCGTGGGGATCGGCAACTCGCTGCACGCCGGGCAGGTGATCGTGGCCGACGGCACCCCCGAGATGCGCGTGCGCCTCGAGCGCGTGCTGACCAACGACCCCGGGATGGGCGTGGCCCGCCACGCCGACGCGGGGTACGAGATCGCCGTGGAGACCGCGCGCCGCGAGGGGATCCAGCTCCCGATGCTCGACACGCCGGCGAGCTGAGCCGGGCCCGGCTCTTCGCTCGCGGGCGGCGCTTCCATCCGGTGCCACCCGCGCGCGTTCCGACCCCGGTCGCGGACGAGCCACCGCGGTTCCGTTTGTCCCCTCCGGCGAAGTTCGGGGGCGCGACGGCTCTTCCGGGGCGGAGCCTCGACAATCCCTCGGCAAACCCTATCTTCCATCCCACGCGGGCCTGCGCAGTCCCCACCGATCCCCGCGCCCGCAGATCTCTCGTTCGCAGGACATCCCACCACAGCAGCCGTACCGATTCCTCCGCGCCGCGGTTGGCGCGGCTCGACTGGTATCTGCCTGGATAAACACCTTGCGAACGCTCGTGTTGCGGACGCGAACGGGCGTCTCACCCTGATCGATGGGACAACGATGACTCGCACGCAGGTGAAGGCGGCGGAGCCGGTGGCGCGGTGGGTGGACGTGGGCGGCGGCGTGCGGCTGCACGTGCTGGATTGGGCGGGGGATGGGCACCCGGTGCTGATGCTGCACGGCGCCGGGCAGAGC
>DASWMA010000509.1:0-3403 GCA_036399995.1 Longimicrobium sp.
CAGAAAATTTCGATACTCAGCTCATTCCCACCCTGCAGCCACTCGTCGACGAGTCCGGCGCTGACGCAATCGTCGGAACCCACGTCGACGCGCAAGGGAGTGTCCGGTGCGGTCAGGTTGCAACTAAATCGACGAAGAACCCCAAAATTCGATCCTCAGCGCATTCCGAACCTGCAGCCACTCGTCGGCAAGTATGGCGCTACCGTGCAACCAAATCGACGAAGAGCCTCTTTTTCTCAGATCGGATCCAGCGTGCCGAACGCCGCCGAGATGTGGTTCATCACACTCCGGCGGCGCTGCAACCGGGATAGGATCTGGGATAAGGGGGGCAAAGCCGGGTACTTTTGTGCGTGAAGCCCGGCAGGCTCTTCAGAGACATCATTGATTCACAACAGTCTACCGCACTCTCCTGAATCCGATCGCTGATCCCGTGTGAAACGTACTTCGCCGGGCCGGGGATCACAGCCACGGCATCGGCGGGACGGTGGCGGGCTCGTTGAACGCGCCGTCGCGCAGGTGCCGCCACAGCCCCGTGTTGGCGAAGGTGCTGTAGAAGTAGAACGAAAAGCCGTCCACCCCCAGCTGCCGGCCCACGCGGATCTGCCGGTCCACCTCGGCGGGGCCCAGGCCGGCCAGCACGCCGGCGTACACGTGCCGCCCCGCGCCGTGCACCCCGCCCACGTGGTCGCGGATCATGCACATCCAGTCGGGGTTCGGCGCCTCGCCCGGCCGCAGGGGCAGGTAGGTGCACGAGGGCTCCGTCACCCGGAAGTACGCCATCGGCACCGCCACGTCCAGGTATCCCCCGCCGGCCCACGCCCAGGTGTCCTGGAAGTACTTGCCCACGCCGCTCGACGAGTTCCACCCGAAGCGCTCGCGGTCGTAGATCGGCCACACCGCGGCCGAGAGCGGCACGCGCCGCACGGCGTGGATGCTGTCGTGCACCTCCTTCACCACCTGATTCACCAGCTCGCGGCGGAAGCGCGCCCACCCGGCCGGGTCGTTCTTCGGGTCGCGGCCGAACGCCCGCAGGCTGGCCGGGTCCCACCCGAAGTCGGCCTCGGGGTAGCGGATGCGGTCCAGGTGCACGCCGTCCACCCCGTAGCGGCGCACCACGTCGGCCGCCACGCGCGCCAGGTGCGTGCGCACCCCCGCGTGCACCGGCGACAGGTAGACGTATTCCTCGCCGTTGGGGCACGGCATCGGCCGCCCCGCGCGGGTGTGCATCGCGTATTCGGGATGGTCGACCAGGATGTGGTTGGGCTGGCCGGGAACGCTCCGCACCAGCTGCCCGCAGAGGCTCCCCGACGCCGACTCCCACCCCGAGAGCGCGTTGATCCACGCGTGCAGCTGCAGCCCGCGCGCGTGCGCCTCGCGCACCGCCACCTCCAGCGGGTCCCAGGTGGGCACGCCGCCCAGCCGCCCGCACAGCCGTGGCGAGCACGGGTCGAGCCGCGAGGGGTAGCGCGCGTCCGACGGCCCGCGCACCTGGAAGTAGACCACGTTCAGCCGCGCCCGGCTGGCCACGTCCATCACCTGCCGGATGGTGGCCTCCGACCCGTAGTCGTAGCGGTTCACCCACAGCGCGCGCGCCTCCTGCCGCAGCGCCGGCTTCGGCGCGGCTCGCGGCGCGGCGAAGGCCGATGCGGCGGCCGTGAACGTGGGCGCCGGGGCCGCGTCCTTCGCGTGCAGCCGCGCGCCGGCGGCGGCCAGCCCCAGCGCCAGCACGGGGAGCGCGGCCAGCGTGGTACGTCCGATCTCTCTGTTCACCTGCGGTGGATCTCCTGCGTGCGCGGCAAAGCGTCCGCGGCGATGGCGAGGGGTGTGGAAGCGTGCGTTCAGGGGGAGGGAGAATGATGTAGGAAAATCGCCGGACGCGTAATAGAATGACCGTCCGGATCGTGGGAGATGCGATCGATCCGGTGGCCGCGGATCGTGTTTCCCGCGCCGGGCGCTCGCCCCACGTGTCACCATCCACCTCCACCACGGCCTTCCGGAGATCCACACGATGGCGCCAGACCGCTCCACCGCACCCGCCGAGGGAGACGTGCTGCTGATGGTGGGCACCATGAAGGGGGCGTTCCTCTTCTGGGCCGACGGCGAACGGCGCGAGTGGCGGATGGAGGGGCCGCACTTCCGCGGCGAGACCGTGTACTCGCTGGCGTTCGACCAGCGAGGCGGGCGGCGGCGGATGCTGGCGGGCACGCAGAGCTTCCACTGGGGGAGCGTGGTGCGCGCCAGCGACGACTTCGGCGTCACCTGGAGCTCGCCCGAGCGGCAGAACGTGCGCTTTCCCGAAGACTCGGGGCTGGCGCTGGCCAACATCTGGCAGCTGCGCCCCGGGCGCGACGGCGAGCCCGGCGTGGTGTACGCCGGCGTGGAGCCGGCGGCGCTCTTCGAGTCGCGCGACGCGGGCGAGAGCTGGAGCCCCGTGGACGGGCTGCTGCGGCACGAGCACCGCCCGAAGTGGATGCCGGGCGGCGGCGGGCTCTGCCTGCACACCATCGTGCTCGACCCGGCCGACCCGCGGCGGATGGGGATCGCCATCTCCACCGCCGGCTTCTACCGCACCGACGACGGCGGCCGCAGCTGGCACCCGCGCAACCAGGGGGTGCGCGCGCAGTTCCTTCCCGACAAGTACCCCGAGTTCGGGCAGTGCGTGCACAAGGTGGTGAACCACCCCGCGCGCCCCGAGCGGCTGTACCTGCAGAACCACTGGGGCCTGTACCGCAGCGACGACTGGGGCGACAGCTGGACCGACATCGCCAACGGCGTCCCGTCGGACTTCGGCTTCGCCATGGAGGTGCACCCGCACGAGCCCGACACGGTCTACATCGTGCCGCTCGAGTCCGACGAGTTCCGCTGCGTTCCCGAGGCGCGGCTGCGCGTGTACCGCACGCGCGACGGGGGAGATTCGTGGCACGCGCTGGAGAACGGGCTGCCGCAGCAGGGCGCCTTCGAGACCGTGCTGCGCGACGCCATGGTCGCCGACACCCGCGACCCGGCCGGCATCTACTTCGGCACGCGCCTGGGCAAGCTCTACGGCTCGGCCGACGCGGGCGACAGCTGGCGCGAGATCAGCGACGCGCTGCCGCCCATCGTGTGCGTGAAGGCCGCGGTGATCGGTGCCGCCGGCGCGGGAAGCTGAACAGGGGGGAGACGGATGGCGATCACGATCGCGCTGCCGGGGGCGCTGCAGCCGTACGCCGGCGGCAGCGTGGAGGTTACGCTGGATGAGCGGTGCGGTACGGTGCGCGAGGCGCTGGGCGCGCTGGCCGGCCGCCACGCTGGCGTGGTGGACCGCGTGGTGGACGAGACCGGCGAGCTGCGCCGCCACGTCAACGTCTTCGTGGACGGCGACAACGTGCGCTGGCTGGACGGGCTCAAGACGCCCGTGGAGGAA
>DASWMA010000510.1:0-57836 GCA_036399995.1 Longimicrobium sp.
CAGGTCTCGCTCCAGCGCGCGCTGCTCGATGGTCTGGCGCGGCGAAGTGTCCTCTCCGCCACGGCCGCAGGCGACCAGAAGAGTGGACACCGGCAGCGCCAGCAGGGCGGCCGCGGCGAGGGTGCGGGGGGTCATGGGGGCTCCTGAAGTCGGCGTGGTGCCTTGTACGGGCGGGGGGCGCGGGGCTAATGTGCGAACGTTCGCCGCCGCCCCGCCGCGTGTACGAAGGGGCAACGCCCATGCCGAGCGTGCCGTGAAGGAACTGAAAGCGCTGCTGCCGTACCTGCGACGCTATCGGGCGCTGATCGCCTGGGGGATCGTGACGGTGATCGTGGCCAACGCGGCCGGGGTGGCCGCGCTCGAATACGTGCGCCTGGCGGTGGACGGGGTGGGCGCGCCCGACGTGACCCGCGGCCGCATCCTGCGCTACGCGATCTTCCTCGTTCTCCTCTCCCTCCTTTCCGGCGCCGCCCGCTTCGGGATGCGGCAGATCCTGAACGGCGTGAGCCGCAAGGTGGAGAACGACCTGCGCGACGACTTCTTCCGCCACCTGCTGCGGCTCGACGCGTCGTTCTACGCCACGCACCCCACGGGCGAGATCATGAGCCGGGCCACCAACGACATCCCCGCGGTGCGGATGGTGGCCGGGCCGGCGTACATGTACCTGGCCGACACCTTCATCCTGGGGATCTTCGCCGTTTCCCGCATGGCGCTGGTGGACGGGTGGATGACGGTGTGGTCGCTGGCGCCGCTCCTCCTCCTCCCGCCGGTCACCATGGCCTTCGGGAAGGTGATCCACACCCGCTTCGAAAAGATCCAGGAGCAGTTCGGGGTGCTGAGCACCATGGCGCAGGAGAACCTGGCCGGCCAGCGCATCGTGAAGGCGTACCGGCAGGAAGACGACCAGTCGCGCCGCTTCTCGCTGCTCAGCCGCGAGCTGATGGACCGCAACGTGGGGCTGGCGCGCACCTCCGCCCTGTTCTTTCCGCTGCTGACCATGCTGGCCGGCGGGGCGCTGGCGGTGGCGCTGTGGATCGGCGGCGCGGCGATCGTGGCGGGGCGCATCACCAGCGGCGAGCTGGTCCTCTTCCTGATGTACCTGGCGCGGCTGACCTGGCCGATGATCGCGCTGGGGTGGGTGGTGAACCTCTTCCAGCGCGGCGCCGCGTCGATGGGGCGCGTGTCGCGGGTGCTCGAGGCGCGGCCGCTGATCGTGCAGCCGGGTGACCCGGTGGCCCCCGCGGTCGTCAGGGGCGAGATCGAGTTCCGCGACGTGGGGTTCCGCTACCCAGGCACCGAGCGCTGGGTGCTCCGCGGCGTCTCCTTCCGTGTGCGCGCGGGAGACACCGTGGCCGTGGTGGGGCCCACCGGGAGCGGCAAGAGCACCGTGGCCGCGCTGCTGGTGCGGCTGTACGACCCCACCGAGGGCGAGGTGCGGCTCGACGGCGTGCCGCTGGACCGGTGGGACATGGACCGGCTGCGCGCCGCGGTGGCCATGGTGCCGCAGGACACCTTCCTCTTCTCCACCAGCATCGAGCAGAACCTGGCGCTGGGCTTCGACGAAGCCGACCCCCAGGCGCGGCTGGCGCGCATCCGGTCGGCGGCGCGGGTGGCGCGGCTCGACGAGACGGTGGCCGAGTTCCCCGGGCAGTACGGAACGCTCCTGGGCGAGCGGGGGATCAACCTGTCGGGCGGGCAGAAGCAGCGCGCCGCGCTGGCCCGCGCGGTGGCCCGCGACGCGCGCATCCTGGTGCTCGACGACGCGCTGAGCGCGGTGGACACGCACACCGAGCACGAGATCCTGGAGCAGATGAAGGAGGTGCTGGCCGGCCGCACCAGCGTGCTGGTGAGCCACCGCGTGACCGCGGTGATGCACGCCGACCAGATCCTGGTGCTCGACGACGGCCGCATCGTGGAGCAGGGAACGCACGACCAGCTGCTGAAGGCGGGGGGCACCTACGCGGCGCTGCAGCGCCGGCAGCTGCTGGCCGAAGAGGTGGCCGGGGGGGATCTTCTTGCAGCCGCTGGCGACTAGGTCTACATTGTTTCTTTCATCAGCCCCCGCATCGTCTTACGCATGACCGACCTTCGCCTGACCATCCACGGCGGCCACGAAGTGGAAGCGCGGCTCCGCGAGGTGCTGGCCCGTGAGGGCTTCCGCATCGTGGAGGCGCCGCGCGCGGAGGCCGGGAGCGGGCCCGCCCTGGTGGTGGAGCCGCACGGGCCGGGGCTGCACGGCCTTCCCCGCGAATACGCCCGCCGCATCGAGGAGCTGGAGCGCACCATCCTGGAGCTCCGCAACCTCGACGTGGCCAAGAGCCAGTTCCTCACCAACGTCTCGCACGAGCTGCGCACCCCGCTCACGGCCATCGTCACCTACGGCGAGATCCTGCGCGACGGGATGCTGGGCGACATCACCCCGCGCCAGCGCGAGGCGATCGAGAGCATGATCGGGAGCTGCCGGCAGCTCCTGTCGATGATCGAGGAGATCCTCACCTACGCCCGCACCAACGCGCAGGCCATCGCCATCCGCCCGTCGGACTTCGGCGTGGAGGAGGTGCTGCGCACGGTGCACGAGATGAACGCCAGCCTCATCGAGCGGAAGTCGCTGTCGTTCGACACCGAGATCGACGCCGACCTGCCGCCGGCGCACGCCGACCGCGACAAGGTCGCGCACGTGCTGGGGAACCTGATCGGCAACGCGATCGACTTCACCCCCGACGGCGGGCGCGTGCACGTGGCGGCGCGCCGCAGCGGCACCGACCCCACCTGGATCGAGGTGGTGGTGGAAGACACGGGGATCGGGATCGACCCCGTGCACCACGAGCTGATCTTCCAGGAGTTCGCGCAGGTGGACGCCAGCCGCGCGCGGATCCACCACGGCACGGGGCTCGGGCTGGCCATCGCCCGCCAGTTCGTACGGCTGCACGGCGGGCGGATCTGGGTGGAGAGCGAGCTCGGCGAGGGGAGCCGCTTCTTCTTCACCCTGCCCAGCGCCGAGGCCAACGGAAGCGCCGCGGCGGAGGCCGCCGCCGCGTGAGCGAGGCCCGGCCGCTGGTGCTTGTGGTGGAAGACAGCGACGCGATCCGCACCGCCTTCACCATCCTGCTGGAAGAGAGCGGCTACACCGTGGCCGCCGCCCCGACCGGCGCCGACGCAGTGCGCCTGGCCGGCGAGCGCACCCCCGACCTGGTGCTGCTGGACCTGGGCCTTCCCGACATCAGCGGGCTCGACGTGGCCCGCCGCATCAAGGCCGACCCCGTCACCCGCAACATCCCGGTGGTGGCCCTCACCGGCCGCGACGACGACGGCGAGCGCCAGGCGCTCCTTTCCGCCGGCTGCTCGGCGTTCTGGCTGAAGCCGGTGGACACCCAGGCGCTGATCCGCTCGCTCCCCGGCTACATCGCGAACACCGCAGCAACCGAAGGCTGACGGCTCCACGCCGCATCGCCCGAAGACCGAAGCGCCTCCGCCAGATCCTGGCGGGGGCGCTTTCTCGCGAACGGGATCGCGTCAAAGGGTTGCGCGTCCAGCGCGACGCTTTTACTGTTCACTGTGTTCACAAGAACGGAGTGGCCAAAGCGGACGGGGCGCTGACGACCCCGCGGAGCGCATCAGCGCGGGCTCGGCGCCGTCGCAGGCGAACGTCGAGCAGGTGCATGCCATGATCGTGTACCACCGCGAGGTGCTGCGGACACCGCTGCGTACGCTCGAGGCAGAGATCGGCATCTCGCGAAGCGCCGTGGACAAGTTCCACAGGCAGCGTTCGCACCCCGGAAAGAACTGGCCCAAGCTCAGGGATTGGTACATCCATATGCGCCAGATCAAAGCACGCGAAGAGTACCAGACGCCGAGCGCGCTGCTGGTCGACAGCGCTGTCCTGATGGCGAGTCAGCTTCCGAACAGCGAACGAGCCCACGCATTGCAGGCTGTCGCGGAGACCTTCCGCGCGCTATACGCCAAGTCGAACATGCCACCAGCGGAATGGGTGCGGATGCTGACCGAGTTGGCGGAGCGCGAGGGATCATCCTGAACCCGTCGAAGTTGCAGCGGATCTCCATAGCGCACACGCGAGAAGCGAGCACGCGAAGAATATCAGACGCCTACCAGCCTGTTGGGCGACAGCGCCGTTCTGATGGCGAGCCAACTCCCGAAAAGCGAACGTGCCGACGCCCTGCGCGCGTCCTTGCGGATACTTGGCGCGCGCTCTACGCGAAATCGAACCTGCCGCCCGCGGAATGGGTGCAGATGCTCGCCGAACTGGCAGAGCGCGAGGGGGATCCTGAAGCGCATGCGGCCGCGTTGACATAAGCGGACAGCAGTCTAACGAGATGAAGGCGGCACGGGCGCCAATCAGCGGTGTCCGTGCCGGCTGTGTTTTCTCTGGCCGCGCTTCAGCTTCCGCGCACCTCGCTCATCAGCGCGGCCACGTTGTCTTCGCTGTCGCGGAAGAAGCCCATCCACAGATCGTGATCGGGCATCTTCGCGATCATCCGCGGCTCGTGCACGATCTGCACGCTGGCGGCGGTGAGCGCGGCGAACGCGGCGCGGATGTCGGGGACGCGGTAGTAGAGGATGGATGCGGGGTGGTCGAACTCCGCCGTCTCGGCCGAGCCTACCATCAGCCGCACCGGGCCGGCCTGGAAGAAGGCGGCGTTCGGGATTTCGAACAGGAACGGCAGCCCCAGCACATCGCGGTAGAAGCCGATTGCGCGCTGCAGATCCTTGGCGTTGATCGCAATCTGCCCCACGTCGGTGATGCCGACCTTCGCTGCGGTATCGTTCATCGCTGCCTTGCCTGGACTGGGTGAACCGCGTCTCCGGAATCGTCTGCCTTGATTATTTAGTTTAACTAACTAAATTGTCAAGCATGTCGATGCGAGATCCTGATCCGGCGGCAGCGCGGCGCACCCAAGAGGTAGCGGACCGGCTGCATTCCGCCAGCATCCACCTGCTGCGCCGCGTGCGGCGGCAGGACGACGAGAGCGGCGTGACGGCACCGCACCTGTCCGCGCTGTCGGTGCTGGTGTTCGGCGGGGCGCGCACGCTGGGCGAGCTGGCCGCGGCCGAGCAGGTGACGCCGCCGTCGATGACGCGCATCGTGCGGAACCTGGAGGCGGATGGGCTGGTGGCGCGCGAGACGGATGCCGCCGACCGACGCGTGGTGCGCGTGCGGGCCACCGAGCAGGGCCGTGCAATTCTGCTGGAGGGCCGGCGCCGGCGCGTGGCGGAGCTGGCGGCGCGGCTGTCGGGATTGGGCGATGACGACCTGGAAACGCTCGCGCGTGCGGCGGAGCTTATCGAGAGCGTGCTGCGGACGGCGGAGTGACGGCGGGCGCGCGCGGGGAGCGGAACGCGCGCCAGTAGACCAGGACGTTGACCACGATCACGAACACGCCGATGGCGAGCTGCATCCCGCGCGTGAGGCCGGCGGGGTACATCACGCGGGTGATGTAGTGCTCCACGAAGGTCTCGGCGTAGCCCGCCTGGTGGCCCAGGGCGCGGAGGTGCTTCTCCAGCGGGGTGAGCGGGCAAGTCCACCCGCCGAACTCGATCAGCGCGCCCCAGGTGGCGCACGGCAGGTGCACGTACGCCGCCTTCCGCCAGCGCAGCACCAGCAGCCCGCCCAGCACCACGAACAGCACGAAGCCGAAGTGGAAGGTGACCACCACGTCGGCGAGGGTGCGGTAGACGGCGGGGGAAAGGGTCATGGGTGCGTTCGACTGCCGAGATCTGGTTGCTGCGACGGCGTTCGCGAGGGGCGGCTGAAGCCGCAAGCTACAACTACAGGAAGCCTCGCAAACTGCGCGAGGCTGCGGGACGGGCCTTCCGGCGTTCCACCGGATTCATTCAGTCCGCGGAACCGCAGGTGTTTCCTCTTGCCGCCCTCTCAGCAATTCACTCCGGCTCTTCATCCGTGGAGGAGGATAGGTGTACGGAGGAATTGGACCATAGTGCTCGTATCAGGGATCATCTGTCGGCCCTAGCTCACCACGATTCCATTTCGCGTTGACCTGTGCGGCGGTTCCGTACCTCGTTGTCCGCCAGATCCGAAAGGTGATCTCGTTCGGAGCAGGCACCCACTCGGTGGGCTCGTTTGCAGGCTGCTGATCCATGGAGTGCTCGACATCTCGAGGGCGGTAGTCGATCGTCCCATCCCACGGCGCACGCGGTCAAGATCTCAATGCATGGTGGTGAAGCTCCTCTGGGCCGGCAAGCCTCGAAGAGGAGGGTGCCAATTCGGTCACGGCATGGACGCCATCGCATCTCCCAGCCGCGCCTGTACCTCGCGGCGGAGGTCGGCGAACGCGTCCGAATCCGATACGGGAGCGGCGCCGGTCGTTTCGAGCGGCGACTCGAGCTGCACCCACGAGATACAGCCTTCGTAGGCGGCGGTGTTGGGGACCACGCGCGGTTCGGGCAACCCGTGCGCGCGCACCAGGATCACGTGCAGGTACGGCTTGCCGCGGTACTCGAAGCGCGCCTTCAGCGTCTCGGGCGAGAAGGGCTGCAGGTCGCCCAGGCGATGCAGCGCGGCGAGGTCTTCCACGCGCCACGAGGCTTCCACGGTGCAGAACACGCGCAGGGCGACCTGGCCCGCGGGGAAGCGCGGGGTGTCGCCCAGATGGCCGCGGAAGGCGGGGAGCAGCTCGTGCTCGTTCTGGTGCCAGCCGGTAGGGAAGATCCAGAAGCCGCGGTGCTCCACCTCGAAGCCGCCGCGCTTCTCGTAGATCCCGCCCTTGCGCACCAGCACCGACAGGCGGCCGCCGGCGAGCGCGTCTTCGATGGCCGCCCACTCCTTCAGCGCGACGGCGCTCTCCGTCTCCATCATCCCGCCCTCTCGAACGGCAGCCGCACCACCGTGGCCGCCGCGCCCTCCGCCGCGCCCACGCGCACCGCGGCGCCGGGGGCGACCTCGCGGCGGACGTAGCCGAGCGCGACCGTCTGCCCCAGCATGGGCGAGAAGGCGACGCTGGTGAGCCAGCCGGCATCCTTCCCCGTCTCGGGGTTGACCAGCCGCGTGCCGATGGCCGGGGCCGGCGCGTCGCCCAGCAGCAGGCCGCGCAGGTGCTTGTTCACGTGGCCGCGGTGGGCGATGCGCACGATCACCTCCTGCCCCGTGTAGCACCCCTTCCCGAACGAGATGGCGCGCTGCATCAGCCCGGTCTCTTCGAACGCCTCGGTGGGGATCACGTCTTCGGTCAGGTCGGCGCCGTAGCGCGGGCGGCCGGCCTCGATGCGCAGCGTCTCGATGGCGCCCAGCCCCACCGGCCGCGCGCCCGCTTCCGCCAGCGCTGTCCAGAGCGCCTCCGCCGCGCCGGTCTCGACGAACAGGTCGAATCCCTCCTCCAGCCCCACGTACCGCGTCGCGGCGACCATCACGGGCGCACCGCCGAGCTCTGCCTCCACGTGCGCGTCCTCGGCCGCGGGCGGGTCGATGGCGAGCACGCGGCCGACGATCTCGCGAGCCTGCGGGCCGTGGACGCCGAGCTGCACCAGCGTTTCGGAGACGTCGCTCCACTTCGCGAACATCGGGGGGACGAACTTCTTGAAGTGGTCGCGCGTGCCCGCCAGCGCCTCGCGCGGGAGTTCGACCAGCACCTCCACCCCGCCCGGAAGCTCGCGCCGGAAGATGCGCAGCTCGGCCACGGTGCGGCCCTTGGGCGTGAGCATCGCGGCGTAGACGCCCTGGCCCGGCGCCGCCTTCAGCAGGTCGTTGGTGACCAGGCCGTGGATCATCTTCACGGGGTCTTTGCCGAACATGCGAATGCGCGCGCGGTCGCCGCGCTCCGCCAGCCCGGCCGCCTGCCGCACCGCGGCGTATTCGCCCGCCGAGTCGCCGTAGTGCCGCGCCACGTGCCGACCCGCGACCTCGGTCCACGCCGCGGCCGCGGCATCCTGCTGCGCGCGGAGCGGGCTGTCGCTCGGCACCACGTCCGTGTCGGCGAGCGGCAGCATGCCGGCGCCGGGAGTCACATCAACCATCGTGAGGTTCGTCTCTGGAGACAGGACTGCTTGGGTATCCGCGGCGCCGCGCCCCTGCGGCCGGCTCAGGCCGTCCACCTCCCCCGTACCGGGTGAGGTTGACGAGGCGGGTTTTGCGCGTCGCCCGCGGCTGCGTCACTCGCATATTCGCCAGATCCGCGCGATACGACAACGGCCGCGCCACATCGGCACGGCCGTGATACACCGTCGATCATCAGCGGTGCGGGCTACATCAGCGCAGACGTGGACCGGCTGTCCTTCACCACCTGCTCCAGCTTGCACTGGGCCGGGTCCTTGTCGGGGCGCCAGCGGAGGAAGCGGGTGCCGTGGCGGAAGCGGCCGCCGCTGAAGTGGTCGTACTGAACCTCCACCACCAGGGTGTTCTTCAGCGGCTCCCACTGGGTGGAGCGCTCGGTGCTCCAGCGGCTGGGCCCGCCCGGCGCGCTGCCGGTGAAGCCCGGCGCCTGCCGCAGCTTTTCGAGCTTCGGCGTGAGCGCGGTGCGTTCGTCTTCGGGGATGGCGCTGCAGAAGCCCACGTGGTGCAGCAGCCCGTCGGCCGTGTACAGCCCCAGCAGCAGCGAGCCTACGATCGGCTTCTTCTGCGCGTAGCGGAAGCCGCCCACCACGCAGTCGGCCGTGCGCAGGTTCTTCACCTTTACCATCGCGGTGCGCTCGCCGCTGGCGTAGGGCATGTCGAGGCGCTTGGCCATCACCCCGTCGAGCCCCTTCACGCCGCCGCACAGCCAGTCGCGCGCCTGCTTCTCGTCCGTCGTCGCGCGGGAGAGGCGGAGGCGCTCGTCGTCGGGGTAGAACTGCTTCGCGAACGCCTCCAGCTTCTCGCGCCGCTCGGCCAGCGGCCGGTCGACCAGCGGCCCGCCGCGTGCGCCCAGCAGCAGGTCGAAGGTGATCAGCACGGCGGGGTGCGCGGCGGCCAGCTTCTGCACGCGGCTGGCGGCGGGGTGCAGGCGAAGCTGCAGCTCTTCGAACGACAGCGAGTCGCCGACGGGAACCACGATCTCGCCGTCGAGCACGAAGCGGTTGGCGCGCACCGAGCGCAGCGTCTCCACCACGTCGGGGAAGTAGCGCGCGAGCGGCTTGCCGGCCTTGGAGCGCAGCTCCACGTCGTCGCCGTCGCGGAAGGCCAGGCAGCGGAAGCCGTCCCACTTGGGCTCGTACTGCCACCCCTCGCCGGACGGGATCTCCGCCTGCGACTCGGCTTCCATCGGCGCGTAGCTCAGCGGGATGGGAAGGTCCATGCGTGCTCGGTTTCAGAGTGGAAGGTGCACGGAGTGACGATCTGGTGCGCTGGCCACTGCGTTTCGTGTCGAAATGCTCGTACGCTCGTCATCGACCCTCGCTCGCTCATTCTACGGACTCGGAGCAAGCCGCGGGATCGCGCCCTCTCCGGCCGCCTGAGGGCGTCCACCTCTCCCGTACCGGGAGAGGTTGGCGAGAGCGGCATCTCGGGCCTTCGAAGGCTTCGCCTCAGATCAGCTTGCTCAGGTCGAAGCGGCCGCGGTTCAACAGGAGCGGGCGGTACAGGTCGCCCATCTCCTCCACGCGCGCGGGGACGTTCTTCATCGTGAAATCCTCGATCTCCACGCCGCCCTCGACTTCTTCCCACGTCACCGGGGTGGACACCGTGGCGCCGGCCTTGGCGCGGACGGAATAGACCGAGGCGAGGGTGCGGCCCCAGGCGTTCTGGTTGTAGTCCACCAGCACGCGCCCGGCGGGGCGGTTCGCCACGCGGTACTCGGCGGTCACCAAGTCCGGGTACAGCTTCTCCATCGCCTGGGCGAAGCGCTTGGCGAAGCCCCACACCTGCTTCTGCAGCGGGCCGTGGACGATGGGGACGTAGACATGGATCCCCTTGCTCCCCGTGGTCTTGGGATAGCTCTTCATCCCCAGCTTGGCCAGCCCGTCGCGCACGTGCAGCGCCACCTGCCGCACCTTGGCGAAGTCGGCGCCGGGGACGGGGTCAAGGTCGAAGTGCACGTAGTCGGGGCGGTTGTAGTCGTCACACACCCCGTACCACTGGTTCAGGTCGATGCACCCCAGGTTCACCACCCACAGCAGCGACGCCACGTCGTTGATGATGGGGAAGTCGATGATGCTCTTGGACTTGTGCTCGATGGCACAGGTCTTCAGCCACTCGGGCGCGCCCTGCGGCGTGCGCTTCATGAAGAAGAACGGGCCGTTCCATCCGTTGGGGTAGCGCTTCATCACCATCGCCCGGTCGCGCAGGTGGGGAAGCAGCCACTTCGACACGGAGAGGTAGTAGCGCAGCAGGTCGCCCTTGGTGAGCCCCAGCTCGGGCCAGAACGGCTTGTGCAGGTTGGTGAGCCGCACCATCCGCCCGCCCACCTTCACCTCGCACGCCTTGCCGCGTTGCGGGATCAGCTCCGGCCCCGCGTCGGCCTCGCGTACGTTCTCGGTCTTCTGCGCCGCGGCGGACTTCGTCTTCGCGGCGGCGCGCGAAGGCTTGGGCTTGGGGCGCGTGGAGGTGCGTGCGTCCGGGCTCATCGGCGTGGCGTTCGGGTTGGCTGCCGGCGTCTGGCACGATCAGCCGGCCGGATGCGCAACAACCCTGCCGGATGTGGCGATCCGCGATCTCGCACCCGGCGGCTGAAGCCGCAGCAACAACGACGGGAAGCCTCGCAAACTGCGCGAGGCTGCGGGGCGGGAATCTGTGCGTTTCCCCAGACGGAGTTTTCGGCCGCGTTGGAATACACGGCTCGTGTGAGAGTCACGAAAAAGCGGGTCCCCGAAGAGACCCGCAAACGGGGCCGTAAGGCCCCAGCAAAAATCCGTGTAGAATAGAATACCGCAGAAAACCCGGCTCGCCGTCAAGCGCTATTCCGCCGTAGCGCACCGGAGAAGCCGGGTGAACCGCGGCCCGCCGCCTACCGCTTCGCCGGCCCCCCGCCGCTGCCTCCGCCGCGCTTCTGCTGGCGCTTCTGCATCTTGCGCATCTCGCCCTGCATGAACTCCATCGCCTTCTGGCGCTGCTCCAGGTGGCGCTTCATCTGCTCGCTCTGCTTCAGCTTCTGGCCCTCGGGGCCCTTGTAGCGCGAACGGCTCATCAGCTTGTTCACCACCCGCAGCACGGGGCCGGTGATGTACTTCACGATGAAGGCCTGCGTCTTCTTCCCCTCCTTCTCCAGGTGCTGCACGGCGAAGGGGAGCGCCTGCACCTGGTCCTGCACGGTGCGGTGCATCTCGGCGGTGGTGCGCTTCTTCTTTTTCTTCTTCTCGGCCATCGTTGGTCAGCGGCGCCCAGGGCCCGCCCATAAGTCGTTCACGGCGGGCGCCCCCGCCTGAAAAGTGCGTTCGTTCCGGTTGCTTCCGCGGCCCCCCGGCGGTACGATTCGGGGATTCGCGGACCCCGTTGGATTTAGCCGCTCGCCGCCCCCCGCGCCACCCCCGCCCGGCATCGCCGCCCGGGGGCCCGCGGGGGCGGCGGCGGGTCGTCCACCGCCCGCGAAGTTCGCGCCAGCATCGCCCCGTTCAATCGGCAGTCTCAGCCACGCTCTCGTGAAAATCGCCCACCTGGCCGACCTGCACCTGGGGTACCGCGCGTACCACCGCGTCAACTCGCGCGGGGTCAACCAGCGCGAGGCCGACGTGGCCGAAGCCTTCCGCCGCGCCGTGGCGAAGGTGGTGGACCACCGCCCCGACCTGGTCCTCGTGGCGGGCGACGTGTTCCACACCGTGCGCCCCTCCAACACCGCGATCGCCGAGGCGTTCCGCCAGTTCTCCGTCCTTTCCGAGCGTCTTCCCGACACGCCGGTGGTGATGATCGCCGGCAACCACGACTCGCCGCGCAGCGCCGACACGGGGAACATCCTCTCGCTCTTCCGCGAGATCCCGGGGGTGCACGTGGTGTTCGAGGAGTGCCGGCCGGTCAAGCTCCCGGCGATCGAGACGACGGTCCTTTGCATGCCGCACGTGTCGCTGGCCGCCGACCACGAGACGGTGATGGAGCCCGACCCGGCCGCGAAGCACAACGTCCTCCTGTTGCACGGCGAGATCACCGACAAGAACGGCGAGCCGCGCTACCGCTCGGAGTTCGGCGGCGCGCAGGTGCCCGAGACCGCCCTCAAGGCCAACCGCTGGACCTACGTTGCGCTCGGCCACCACCACGAGGCCGAGCCGCTGGCCCGCAACAGCTGGTACGCGGGGGGGATCGAGCGCACCTCCGCCTTCATCTGGCAGGAGCGGCGCCCCAAGGGGTTCCTGGTGCACGACACGGATACGGGCGACACCGAGCACGTGCCGGTGGAGACGCGCGAGATCCTGGACCTCCCCAAGATCGAGGGGAAGGGCCTGTCCGCCGCCGAGGTGGACGAGGGGATCCGCGCCCGGGTGGAGAAGATCGAGGGCGGGGTGCGCGGCAAGATCGTGCGCCTGGTGGTGTTCGACGTGCCGCGGCAGGTGGTGCGCGAGCTGGACCACCGCCGCATCCGCGAGTGGAAGGCCGAGGCGCTGCACTTCCACCTCGACGCGCGCCCCCCGCAGTCGCGGCGCCGCGTGACGTCGGGGGCGCCGGCGCGGCGGCTGACGCTGCGCGAGCAGGTGGAGAGCTGGATGGAGCGCTGGACGCCCACCCGCGAGGGGGTGACCAGGGAGAAGCTGAAGGAGATGGGCGGCGAGTACGTGGAACGCGCCGCGGAGGGGGTGTGAGATGCGCCTGAACGCCCTGCGCATGCGCAACTTCCGCCAGCACGCCAACACCGAGATCACCTTCCGCAGTGGGCTGACGGGGATCATCGGGCCCAACGGGGCGGGGAAGTCGACGATCCTCGAGGCGATCGCCTGGGCCATCTACGGCGCCCAGGCGGCGCGGGGGACCAACGACACCATCCGCTTCGCGCGGGCGCAGGCGCGCTCGCGGGTGGAGGTGGAGCTGAGCTTCGCGGTGGGCCAGCAGCAGTTCCGCGTGGTCCGCTCGCTGAACAACGCCGAGGTGTTCCTGGACGGGGGCGCGCAGCCGGTGGCGGCCACGTTGGGTGGCGCGACCAACTATCTCCAGCAGCGGCTGGGGATGACGCGCGAGGAGTTCTTCAACACCTACTTCACCGGCCAGAAGGAGCTGCAGTTCCTGGCCGCGATGGGCCCCACCGAGCGCGGCCGCTTCCTGAGCCAGGTGCTGGGGTACGAGCGGCTGCGGCGCGCGCAGGACCTGGCCCGCGACCGCAAGAAGGAGCTGCGCGCCGAGATCCGGGCCCTGCAGTCGACGCTGGGCGACATCCACGAGCTGGTGGCCGCGCGGCTCGACGCCGAGAAGCGCGTGGCCGACGCGCTGAGCGACTGGAAGACGGCGCAGGCCGACACGGGCGAGGCGCAGGCCGCGCTGAAGGCCTTCCTTCCGCGGTGGGAGGCGGCGCAGGCCGCGCGCGACCGCCACCGCGAGCTGACGCACGCCATCGACAGCGCCGAGCACGACCGCCTGGCCGCCCGCCGCGACGTGGACCGCGCCGAGGCGGGGCTGAAGGCGGTGGCCGCGGCCGAGGCCGAGCTGGCGCCGCTGCGCGAGGCGCTGGCCGTGCTCCCCCAGCTCACCACCGAGTGCGACCACTGGGAGGAGCTGGCCCGCAAGGACGAGGCGCGCAAGGCGCTGGCGCGGCAGCTCCAGGAGCTGGTGGCCGAGCTGGAGCGCGGGCACGAGCGGATGTCGCGGCTCGAGACGGCGCCCGGGCTGGAGAAGAAGTACGCCGGCGAGCTGGAGCGGCTGCGCGCCGAGCGCGACGAGGTGTCGGCCGAGCTGGAGGAGAAGAAGAACACTTGGCTGCGCGACCGGCAGGACGCCGAGACCAAGCTGCAGACCTACCGCGACCGCGCCCGCGAGCTGCAGGAGCAGATCCGGCAGGTGCGCGAGACGGGCCCCGAGGGGGCGTGCCCCACCTGCGGGCGCCCGATGGGGAAGGACTACGAGCGGCTGCTGGAGCAGTTCGAAGACCAGTTCCAGGACGTGAGGCAGGACGGCGTGTGGTGGAAGAGCCGCTTCGAGCAGCTGCAGGAGAAGCCCGACGAGGTGGCCGAGCTGGAGACGCGCGAGAAGACGCTGGCCGAGGCGATCGAGGACCGCTCCACCAAGTACACCCGCTGCCAGTCGGCCGTGCAGGAGCTGGAAGGGCTGCGCGGCGACCGCGCCGCCCGCGAGCGCCGCCGCGACGACCTGGCCGCCGAGCTGGAGGGGATCCCCGGCGGCTACGACCGTGCGCTGCACCAGCAGGTGCTGGGCGCCGTGCGCGCGCTGCAGCGGCAGGAGAAGGAGGCCGTGCGGCTGGAGGAGACGGTGGGGCGCCGCCCCGAGTGGGAGCGCGAGCTGAAAGAAGGGAAGGCGCGCGAGGCGGCGGCGGTGGAGCTCCACCGCGCCACCACGGCCGAGCGCGACGCGCTGGGCTTCAGCGAGGCCGAGTTCACGGCGGTGAAGGCCCAGCACGACGCGGCCGTCAACCTCCACCGCACGCGCGAGCTGCGCGAGACCGAGCTGAAGGGCGGCGTGCGCCTGGCCGAAGAGGCGCTGCAGGGCGCCCGCCGCGCCGAGGAAGCGTACCACGTCCGCGCGAAAGAGCTGGACCAGCAGAAGGGGGAGCTCGACCACCTGGACGAGCTCGACGACGCCTTCACCGAGCTGCGCAGCGACCTGAACGACCAGGTGCGGCCGGAGCTGTCGGAGATCTCGTCGATGTTCCTGGCCCAGCTCACCGATGGGCGCTACACGTCGATGGAGATCGACGAGAGCTACAACATCCTGGTGCTGGACGAGGGCGAGGAGAAGCCGGTGATCAGCGGCGGCGAAGAGGACGTGGCCAACCTGGTGCTGCGCCTATCCCTGTCGCAGATGATCGCGGACCGCGCCGGGCACCCGCTGTCGCTGCTGATCCTCGACGAGGTGTTCGGCTCGCTGGACGTAGCCCGGCGCGACAACGTCGTCCAGCTCCTCCACAACCTGGAAGACCGCTTCGAGCAGGTGATCCTGATCACCCACATCGAGGGGATCCGCGAAAGCCTCGACCAGGTGCTGCGCGTGGAGTTCGACGAGCGCACCGGGACGTCCGTCGTGCGCGAGGAGGACGTGAACCCCGCCGATCCGCTCGAGGTCGCGGCCTGACGGAGTGCGAAAGTGCGAAAGTGCGAAAGTGCGAAAGTGCGAGAGTGAACGGCTCACTCACCGGTGTCCCTCGTCGATCCCGTACCTCCGTACCCCCGTACCTCTGCACCACCCGAGCGGATGCCTGAATCCACGCCCGAGTCCCTCGCCGGCTTCTCCGTCATTGTCGAGGTGCCGGTCGCGTGGGGCGACATGGACTGGTTCCGGCACGTCAACAACATCGTCTTCTTCCGCTACTTCGAGAGCGCGCGGATCGAGTACCTGGAGCGGATCGGGTTCCGGCAGGAGACGGAGAACGGCGGGGTGGGGCCGATCCTGCACTCCACCCAGGCGCGCTTCCGCAGGCCGGTGGAGTGGCCCGACACGGTGATCGTCGGCGCCCGCACTGTCGACGTGGGCGACGACCGCTTCACGCAGGAGTACCGGCTGGTGAGCCGCGCGAGCGGCGAGATCGCGGCGGAAGGCGGCGCGGTGCTGGTGGCGTACGACTACGCCAACGGCCGCAAGGCGCCGCTCCCGCCCCGCGTGGTCGACGCCATCCGGCAGCTCGAAACAGCGATTTGAAGCTCACGCAGAGAAGCAGAGGAGCAGAGAACGGCGGTGTTCTCTGCTCCTCTGCTTCTCTGCGTGAGACTTCAGCTTACCCGGTCACCTGCGGTAGCCGTCGCCCACGGCGGCTTCGTCCATCAGGTACACCTCCTCGCGCGTCACCTCGAGGGTGGCGTCGGGGGCCAGCGCGGGCTCGGCGTAGGCGGGCCGGGTGCGGATCTCCACCTCGATGTCGGCGTCGCTCATCCCGTCGCCGCCGCGGAGGTTGTCGACCAGCGCGCGGCCGCGGCGCACCAGGCCCGCCCCGCCGCCCGTGGCGATCGCCCAGCCGGCCGCGGCGGCCGCCAGCACCAGGCCGGTGCGCACCGGGTGCAGCGAGGCCGCGGTGTAGGCGCTGTGGCGCATGACGTACCCCGGCTGCTCGCCGCGCGCGCGGCCGGTGCGCGCCGGCGGCTGCCAGAGCGTGTCTTCCTCGGGGATGCCGCTGGGGGTGCTGCGCTTCTGCTGCTTGAACATCCCCTGGTTCATCAGGTCGGCCGCCTTCGGCATCTTCAGCCCCATCATCGCCATCATCCGGCCGCCGCCGCCCACGGTCACCGACCGGCGCGGGTGCTCGGCGCAGTGCACGATGGCGCGCGCCACCACCTCGGGCACGTACACCGGGTGCGGATGGCGCGGCTCGGCGTCCATGTAGTTGGCCGCGTGCTGCGGGAACGGGGTGTCGATGGCGCCCGGCTTCACCAGCGTGACCGACACCGGCGCGTTCTGGTGGATGAGCTCGGCCCGCAGCGCGTCGGTGAAGCCCTTCACCGCGTGCTTGCTGGCGCTGTAGTGCCCCTGCAGCGGGATGAAGGTGTCGCTGACGATGCTCCCCACGTTGATCAGCGCGCCGCCCTTCGCCTTCAGGTACGGGAGCGCGGCCAGCGAGCCGTTCACCGTTCCCCAGTAGTTGGTCTCGAACATCCGCCGGGCGTCGTCCAGCGGCACGTCTTCGATCACCCCGTAGATCGACACGCCCGCGTTGTTCACCCAGGTGTCGATGCGGCCGAAGGCGCGGATCGCCACCTCGGCGGTCTCCATCATCGCCTGCATGTCGGCCACGTCGCCGGCGTGCCACTCCACCTGCGCGCTGGTCTCGCGCCGCAGGTCGGCGGCGATGCGGGCCAGCTCGGCCTGGTTGCGCGAGTTCAGCACCAGGCAGGCGCCGCGCCGCGCGGCCAGCCGGGCCGTGGCCAGCCCGATCCCGCTGTCGGCGCCGGTGATCACCATCACCTGCTCGCGCAGAGGCTTCAACATCACACCCATCTCGTTTCCTCCCATCCAGTTGGCCATCGGGTTCCCGGGGCGGAGGGACGGCTGCAAGGCGTGGGCCGGGGAGGGGTGCTGGGTGCTGGGTGCTGGGTGCTGGGTGCTGGGTGCGAAGGTGCGAAGGTGCGAAGGTGCGAAGGTGCGGGGGTGCGGGGGTGCGGAGGTACGGAGGTACGTTCCAAGGCACGACATCGTTTGGGGTGTCCGTGGACGAAAGATGCGAGTGAACTCGCGGCTACAACGGCACGCAGTCCGCCTTCGCGGACTTCAACTGCGTGTTTTCGTCGGTGGATGCGAGTCATTCCAGTCGCCGTTCGGCCTTCGATTCACAAATCCTCCACAACTCCTTCGCCACTCTCGTACGCATCGGGGAACGGCTCTCCACCGGGGGCGCGGCCGATCCAGCCATCGTTGAAGCGAAGCCCCAACCGGGCTCCCGCGCATTCCATCCGGCGATCGCCGGATCACGGCGCATCGCTTCAACTTCAGCAGTGGATGGCCCCCGATGAAGATCCCGATTCTTTCCCTCCTCGCACTCTCCGTCGTCGTCGGAACTACCGCGTCAGCGCAGATCGCGCCGCCTCCGGTAACCGGCCAGACGCCGCCCGCCGTGCCGCAGGCCGCGCCGGGCGAGGTGCGCGGTACCGTGCTCGACGCGGTGACCGGGCGGCCGATCCCCAACGCGTCCGTGGCGGTGATGAGCGCGGCGGACTCATCCCTGGTCACCGGCGCGCTCACCCGCGCGGACGGGGAGTTCCGCGCGCAGGGGCTGGCGGCGGGGAGCTACTATCTGCGCATCTCGCACCCGGGGCACGCCGCCGCGACGCGCGGCTCCATCCGCATCGCGTCGGATGCATCCCGGGCGGATGCGGGGACGGTGCGGCTGCAGCAGGCGGCCGTGGCGCTGCGGGGGCTGAGCGTGACCGCGCAGGCCGGCCCGGTGCGCACGTCGGCCGACCGCAACAGCTACGCGACCCGCGACATGCCGGGCACCGCGGGCGGCAACGCGGCCGACGTGCTGCGCAACGTGCCGTCGGTGGAGGTGGACGCGGACGGGCGGCCCAGCCTGCGCGGCAGCCAGAACGTGGCCGTGCAGGTGAACGGCCGCGCCGCCCCCGTGCGCGGCGAGCAGCTCGGCCAGTTCCTGCAGCAGCTTCCCGCCGGCATGGTGGAGCGCGTGGAGGTGATCCCCAACCCTTCCGCCCGCTACGATCCCGAGGGGCTGGCGGGGATCGTGAACATCGTGCTGAAGGCGAACGCCGACCTGGGCCTTTCCGGCGGCCTCACCACCAGCGCGGGGAGCAGCGGGCAGCGCAACGCCACCGGCAACCTGGGGTGGCAGCGCGGCCGCGTTACCCTGTTCGGCAGCTACGGCTACATGGACGACGAGCGGGGCAACACCGCCTTCAGCACGCGCGAGAACCTGTCCGACGGTGCGCCGGTGCGGCGGGTGGTGCAAATCGGCACCGGCAGCACCGCCATGCGCTCGAACACCCTCAACACCAGCGCCGAGGTCAGGCTGGGCGCGGCCGAGACGCTGGGCGGCACCCTGCTGCTGAGCGACCGCGCCTACGCCATCGGCAGCGCCAGCAGCCGCAGCGCGAGCGACGCGGCGGGCACGGTGCTGTCGCGGTGGAACGACCGGAACACCAGCGAAAGCCGCGACCTGGTGTTCGACGGCACGCTCTCGTGGCGGCGGCTGGTGCGGCCGCGCGCCGACGAAACGTCTCTCGACCTGCGCTACAACTGGCTGCAGGTGGACATGGAGAACGGGCTGGCGCTGATGCCGGCCGGTGCGCCCGACGGCGCGCAGCAAACGCGGCGGGTGATGGACGCGGTGAACGCGGAGCTCGCCTTCCAGGCCGACGCCACGCGGATGGTGGCAGGCGCGCGGGTGGAGGCGGGGGTGCGGGCGGTGAATCGTTCGGTCGGCAACCAGGTGAGCGCGCAGCTCTCCACCGGCGCGGGCGAGAGCTGGCAGCCGGACGCGGGCGCCAGCTTCGTGTTGGGCACGCGCGAGACGGTGCGCGCCGCCTACGGCGTGGTGACGCGGGCCGTCGGCGCCTGGGAGCTGCAGGGCGGGGTGCGCGTGGAGCGCACGGGGCGCGAGTGGGACGACGGCGCGGCCGAGCCGGCGTCGTACACCGACCTCTTCCCCAGCGGGCTGGTGGCGTGGAACCTGGGCACCAGCCGGCAGCTCAAGGCCAGCTACTCGCGCCGCATCCAGCGCCCGCAGATCCAGATGCTGAACTCGATGACCTTCTACGAAGACCCGCTCAACCGCTTCCGCGGCAACCCGCGGCTCAAGCCCGAGTACACCGACGCATTCGAGCTGGGCTTCCAGCAGAGCGGCGCGTGGGGCACCTTCCAGCTCGCGCCGTTCTACCGCCGCACCGCGGGCGCCATCCGCCTCGTGCGCAGCATGCAGGGCGACACCACCACCGGCACCTTCACCAACCTGTCCAGCTCCCGCTCGTACGGCGCGGATGCGACCGCCTCGCTGCGCGGCGGCCGGCTGAGCGGCGTCCTCGGCTTCAACGCCTTCCAGCACGAGACGTCGGGCGCGGTGGCCACCGGCAGCATCCAGGGCAGCGGGCTGGGATGGTCGGCGCGGGCCAGCGGCAACCTGCGGCTGGGCGCGCGCACCGACCTGCAGGCGTTCGCGCAGTACCGCGCGCCGATGAACATTCCGCAGGGGCGGCTGGGGTCGATGATCAACAGCAACCTGTCGCTGCGCCAGAAGCTGATCGGCGAGCGGGGGTCGCTCACGCTGCGCGTGGTGGACCCGTTCGACCTGTCGCGGAACCGCCGCACCACCGACGCCACCCTCGAGGAGCTCCCCTTCGTGATGGAGAGCGAGCGCAGCTTCGGCGCGCGGACGGTGTCGCTGGCGTTCAGCTACTCGTTCGGCCAGGCGCCGAAGCTCCGCGCCCCGCGCCCGCAGGAGGCGCAGGCGGGCGGCGACGGCGGGAACTGACCCTGTCCGTGTGAACCGGCTGCCCGGATGCTCCTGATTCCGCGAACTGCGTGGGCGGCTTCGCCGCGAGCATCGGAGAAAAGGGAGTCAGGGGGAGAACCGCGACGAAGTTCTCCCCCTGACTCCCCTCCCTCCGATGCTCTGCGTTCATGCAGTTCGAGCGCCTGTGTCCCGGCGATGATCCGACCTCCAGGGCCGGATCTGGGCTGACTTCTTTCTTTCAGAAATTCGGGTCGGGAGATTGCGATGTCGCGCCCCGGCCCGCGCCGCACAGGGAGATGCGAACGGTGGGAACTGCCGAGGGAGGGATGCCGCGCCGGCGCGGCGCGTATCGCGCGCTGCGGATGCGCGCCTGGCGCTGGATGCCGGCCGCGGTGCTGGTGCTGGCGCTGGGCGTGGCCGCGGCCGCGGTGTTCGAGGCGCGCCGCGCATCCGTCCGCGACCACGACGCCACCCGCGACCTGGTGAAGGGGCACGGCGCCTTCGCAGCCTTCACCTTCGCCCGACACGCCGAGGCGCGGCTGGGGGATGCGTTCCGGCGCGCGCTGGCGGGCGGCTCGGACGGCCCGACGCGCTTCGCCGTGGCGCTGGACGGCGCCGTGCCTCCCTCCGATCGGTCGCCGTCGCTGGAGAGGGTCCGGCGGCATGCGCGGGAGCGGTACCAGCCCGGTTGGGGATTCGCCGTGGTACCGGCAGGCGGCGAGCTGCTGGTCTACTCCGTCGATGCGACACCGGGGCGACGCGTGGCGCGGGGGTTCGTGCTGGATTCGGCGGCGCACGCGCGGATCTTCCGCGAGATCCTGGAGCGCGAGCCGCTGCTGCCGGCCAGCCTGAGCGGCGCGCGGAGCGGCGCCGAGCTGGTGCTGGTGCGCGTGCTGGCGCCGGACGGGCGGGTGCTGTTCGCCGGCCCGGGCCAGGACTGGAACGCCGGCAGCACCGAGGCGCTGGGGCCGCGCTTCGGGGGGATGCGGGTGTACGCCAGCATCCAGGAAGCCGCCGCGTTCGACCTGATCCTGGGCGGGCGCAGCCGTTCGCTTCTCCCGCTGCTGGCGGCGCTGCTCGCGCTGGCGGCGGTGACGGGCGCCGTGGCCATCGCCCTGCTGCGGCGCGAGGGCGAGCTGGCGCGCGTCCGCTCCGACTTCGTGTCGAGCGTGTCGCACGAGCTGCGCACCCCGCTGGCGCAGATGAGGCTGTTCGTGGAAACCCTCCGGCTGGGGCGCTACCGCACCGACCAGCAGCGCGAGTGGATCCTCTCCAACGTGGAGCGCGAGACCTTTCGCCTGACGGCGCTGGTGGAGAACATCCTGCACTTCTCCCGCGCCGAGCGCGGCGCGCAGCCCGGCAGCCGCGACCCGGTGGAGCTGGGGCCCTGGCTGGCCGCGCTGGCGGACGAGTTCGCCCCGCTGGCCGCGTCGCGAAAGTCGAGCATCGACACCGTGGTCGAGCCCGGAACGCACGTCCTTCTGCACGCCGATTCCTTCCGACAGGTGATGCTGAACCTGCTGGACAACGCCGTGAAGTACGGCCCGCCCGGCCAGACGGTACGCCTCACCGCCGAGCGCGTGGACGGCCGCGTGCGCATCGCCGTGGAAGACGAGGGGCCGGGGGTGGATCCGCGCGAGCGCGCCGCTATCTGGGAGCCGTTCCGGCGAGGGGAGCGCGCCATCGGCAGCGTGGCCGCGGGGAGCGGGATCGGCCTGGCCGTGGTCCGCGAGATCGTGGAGTGGCACGGCGGGGCGGTGCGGGTCGAATCCGCCGCGGCCGGCGGCGCGCGCTTCGTGGTGGAGCTTCCCGCCGCGGGCGCCGCGCAGACCGCGTCGCCCGAGATGCGGATGGTGGGGTGATGGCGCGCATCCTGGTGGTGGAAGACAACACCGAGCTGGCGGCCGGCATCCGCTACAACCTGGAGCTCGAGGGCCACCAGGTGGAGGTGGCGGAGGACGGCCCGTCGGGCGTGCACGCCGCGCGCGAGGGAGCGCCGGAGCTGATCATCCTGGACGTGATGATGCCGGGGATGGACGGCTTCCAGGTGCTGCGCACGCTGCGCGAAGAGGGGATGCGGGTGCCCGTCATCGTCCTCACCGCGCGCGGCGAAGAGGCCGACAAGGTGCGCGCCTTCCGGCTGGACGCCGACCAGTACGTCACCAAGCCGTTCGGGCTGATGGAGCTGCTCGAGCGGGTGAGCGCCCTGCTGCGCCGCTCGCAGCGGAGCGAGGCGGACGCGTCGGCCGCGGCTGAGGATGCCGCCTTCCGCTTCGGCAGGGTGGAGGTGGACCCGGCGGCGCGGAAGGTGACGCGCGGCGGCCTCGAGGTGGTGCTCACGCCGCGGGCGTTCGACCTGCTGATCGCGCTGGTGGCGCTGGGCGGGCGGGTGGCCAGCCGCCAGCACCTGCTGCGGACGGTGTGGGGCCACCGCGGCCGCGTGCTCACCCGCACGGTCGACTCGCACGTCTCGGAGCTGCGCCAGAAGCTGGAAGACGACCCCGAGAACCCGCGCCACATCCTCACCGTGTGGAAGGCGGGGTACCGCTTCGAGGCGTGAGGCGGGGCCGTCACCGGAATTCCGCTCGAAATCCCCCCCACCGGGCGGTTGAAACCGCGGCAACAACCACACGAAGTCCGCCTTCGCGGACTACCACCTTCGGCGCAGCCGCGGACGACGGGGCGCGGTACCGGCCTCGTGTCGCACTCGAAGTAGCCGCGAGCGAAGCGAGCCCCCGTCCTTCCCCCGGCTGTTTTGGGGGGAGGGACAGGCGCCCCCAGGCGCCAGGGTGGGGGCCCCCGCCGGCGGCTGACGAGTCCCGCATCTTCCGGATTCGAGTTTGGCCTGGCACTTTCCTGCGTCCCCGACGCTTCTCCCCCGTCACCCTCGAGGCCGCATCACTCGATCCCCCTCGAACGCGACGGCGAACCCCGCCGCGCCCCCCGCCGACGCCGGCCGGTGGCGCGTGCTGGCGCTGCTGGCGGCGGCGGAGCTGCTGGGGATGTCGCTCTGGTTCACGGCCAGCGCGGTGTCGCCGCAGCTGCGCGTGCTGTGGGGATTGTCCGAGGCGCAGGCGGGGTGGCTGACCGGAGCGGTGCAGCTCGGCTTCGTGGCGGGCACCACGGCCGCCGCGGTGCTGAACCTGGCCGACGTGCTCCCGGCGCGCGGCTACTTCGCCGTGTCGGCGCTGCTGGCGGCGGCGGCGAACCTGGCGCTGGTGCGCGCCGGCGGGTTCGAGCCGGCGCTGGCGGCGCGCTTCGCCACCGGCTTCTTTTTGGCCGGCGTGTATCCGCCCGCCATGAAGATGGTGGCCACCTGGTTCCGCAGCGCCCGCGGCGTGGCGATCGGCACCGTGGTGGGCGCGCTCACGGTGGGGAAGGCCACGCCCTACCTGCTGAACGCCTTCCCCGGGCTCCAGTGGCGGACGGTGGTCGCCGCGGCATCCGCCGGCGCGGTGGTGGCCGCCGTGCTGGTGGCCGCCGGCTACCGCGACGGGCCCTTCCCCTTCGCGCGACGGCCGTTCGCCTGGGCGCGCGCGGCAGACGTGGTGCGGCACCGGCCCACGCGGCTCGCCATCGGCGGATACCTGGGCCACATGTGGGAGCTGTATGCGATGTGGACCTTCATCGCGCTGTTCTTCCACGACTTTTTCACGCGGCAGGGGGTGGGGCCGGTGCAGGCGACGGCGCGGGCTGGGGTCGTGGGCTTCGCGGTGATCGCGGCGGGTGGCGTCGGCTCCGTGCTGGCCGGGCGCTGGGCCGACCGGTTGGGGCGTGAGCGGGTGACGGTGTGGGCGATGGCGGCGAGCGGCACCTGCGCGCTGGCGATGGGCTGGCTGCTGGACGCGCCCGCCGCGCTGGCCGTGGCCGTGGCGGTGGTGTGGGGGTTCGCCGTGGTGGCCGACTCGGCGCAGTTCAGCGCGGTGGTGACCGAGGTGGCGCCCGAGCACGCGGTGGGTACCGCGCTCACCCTGCAGACGGCGCTCGGCTTCCTCCTGACCTCGGCCACCATCAGCGCCGTGCCGCCGCTGCGCGAGGTGGGCGGGTGGCCGCTGGCGTTCGGCGTGCTGGCGCTGGGGCCCGCCGCCGGGATCGCGGCGATGCTGCGGCTCCGGCGGCTCCGCGCATGACCCGAGCGGCACATGCGGGTGCGAGCCCGGTATCACCTGTCCGTAGCCGATCCACCGTGCGTTTCAACCGAGGCCCAATGTCCGACCTGCATCCCGAGCCGAACCGAGCCCCGGGCTCGGAGCTGATCTCCGACCAGCGCGTGCACGCGGCGCTGCGGCGCGCCGCCCAGCTGCAGATGGAGTCGGTGGAGCGGATGGAGCAGCAGGCCCGCACCCGCATCGAGACCGAGACCGGCGCCGAGCCGGGCGGCTACCTGCGCGAGCACGTGGAGGCGGCCGCCGCTGAGGCGGGGATCTCGCCGGAATACCTCCGCCAGGCGCTGCTGGAGCAGGACGCGCTGGGCGAGCACGCCGAGGACCTGGCGCCCTGGGTGGACCGGATGGGGAACCGCCTGCTGGGCACGCGGCAGCGCAGCCTGGAGCTGTCGCGCACGATCGACGCCGAGCCCGCCGCGGTGCTCGAGGAGATGAAGCGGATCTTTCCCGCGCACCCGTACGGGATGACGCTGGTGGACGCGGTGGGGGGGCTGCCCCTGGAAGGGGGTGTCCTGGTCTTCGGGATCCCCCGGTACACCCTGGGCAGCAGCATGTCGAGCACGTTCGCCTACGCGGCCACCTGCGTGGACCTGCTCCAGCTGCACGTGTCGCTGCGGGCCGTGAAGCTGGGACAGAAGACCGGCTGCGAGGTCACCTTCCGGGGCGACCTGCGAACCAGCACGCGGCGCAACGTGTGGGCGGGGCTGGGGCTCTCCGGCGGTGGCGGTGTGGTGGGGGCGATCGTCACCGGGGCCGCGGCGCTCGCCGCCGGGGCCGTCCTCCCGCTGGCGCTGGCGGGTGTGGCGGTGGGCGCCGCCGGGATGGGAGCCGCGAGCGCGGCCGGGTACGGCGCCATCTACCGCTACTACCTGAAGAAGATGATCCGCGAGCTGGAGACGCTGCTCAAGGTGATCGACACCAGCGCGCGGACCGGCGGCGCCTTCCGGCCGCCCCAGCCGGGCGTTCCGCCGAGTGCTTCGGACCCCTTCAAGCTCATCACCGGCTAGGGTGGTTCGGACAGGCTGACCGGGCCGGGATCCGCATGATCCGTTGCTGAATCCAGCCCTGCTGGGGGTCACACAGAGGCACAGAGACACAGAGAAAAACCACGCAGTTCTCTGTGTCTCTGTGTGAAAAAGCAGTTCAGCCGATCCGGCCTCAGCGAGCAGCCTCGGTCGGGGCGTTCCGGGCGACCATCACCCACTTGGGCGCGTCCTTCGGCCCCATCATCAGGAACGTCACCGCCGTGTCGCGCCCGATCTCGGGCCGCGAGATGGTGGCGGTCACGTAGTACGCCTCGGTCTCGTGCTCGGTGCGCACCGACTGCGCGCTCAACACCTCGTAGCCGGTGTTCAGCGTGACCCGGGCGATCTGCTGGGGGCTCGCCGGCTCCTCCTTCGGCGAGCAGGCGGCGAGGCCCAGCAGCGGCATCAGCAGCCAGCGCGAACGGCTGCGGCTCTCCAGACGCATCTCTCCACTCCCTGGGCGTCGTTTCGGTGGGGGATTCGCAGGACGGCCGCGCTCCCGGCCCTCCCGCCCCGCTCGGCGGGACGGGAGGAGAGCCGCACCGCGCGGAAGATTCGAGCCACGTCCATCGATCCCGCGCGGCGGACGACGGCGAAGGCCGCGACACGGCGGGTGTCGCGGCCTTCGTTCATCCGTCGTGGCGTCCGCCGTCGGGGTCAGCGCAGCTCCACCGCGGTGACCGTGGTGCCCTCGCTCCCAGTCGAGCTGATGGCCAGCAGGGTGGCGCCACCGTCGGCGAACAGGAACGATCCGTAGACGTGCGGGAAGGGCATGCGGTCCAGGATGCGCCCGTCCACGCTGGCGCGCAGCAGGCCGCGCACCGAGCTCAGGAAGACCTCGGTGCCGTCGGGCGACGGCGACGAGGTGCCGGTGAGCGCCAGCTCGTTCGCGAACAGGTGGGCCGACGCCTCGCCGGGGCGGTGCAGCCAGGGCCCGCGCGAGAACACCCGTCCGGCGTCGTCCATGCCGAAGGGGCCCACACCCTCCAGGCGGCTGCACGGGCTGACCGTGCGCGCGGCCGCGTCGTAAACGAACCGGCACGACCCTCCCCCGTACACCACCCGCGACCGGTCGGGGCTGCGCCCCAGCGCCGCGTACGGGGCGTAGCTCTCGGAGGCGAGCGTGGCGACGGCGCCGGTGCGCAGCTCTACCGCGGCGAGCGAGCCGAGCGAGGCCGCCAGCACGCGGCCGTCCGCCGCCACGCGCACCGCCACCGGCGAGAAGTCGCCCGTGTTCACCAGCGCCGCGGCCGTCCCCGCCGCGGCCTTCAGGTCCACCACCGCCAGCCCGTTCATCGCCGGGATCGCCACCAGCAGCGAGTCGCCGCTGATCGACAGGTCCATCCCGGCCCCGGGCCCCGGCAGCGCGATGGGGGTGCCGTAGGTCATGGTGGCCAGCGACAGCACCGCGATCTCGTTGCGCTCGCGGAGGCTCAGGTACAGCAGCCGGCGGGCGGGATCGAGCAGCGCTTCGCGGTAATGCCCGGTGTGCTGGGCCGTGCGCGTGGGGCGGTTCCGGATCGGGTACACGCGGATGCTGTCCGCCAGCGAGACCATCTCGGTGCGCAGGCCGGCGCGGTCGGTCAGCCACACGCGCATGAGGTTGGCGCCCACCCACTCGGGCCGCACGGGGATCCGCAGCGGGCCCGCGCCCGGATCGTTCATCAGCAGCGAGTCGCGAACCGCCAGCCCGGGGGCGTCCAGCCCCCACCCCACCCGCACCAGGGCGTTGTTGTCGTGGCCGATCCACGTGGCCGTGATGGTGTCGCCGGGGGCGTACTGGCCCACCATGTCGTTGGGGCGCGGGTTGAAGGGCGACCGGGTGGCCACCCGCATCAGCACGGGGGCCTCGCGGTCGACCAGCGTGTACGGGCCGGGCGCGTTGGCCACCGCCACCCGCAGCAGCGCGTCGGCCACGCGCACCGACACCATCACCGGCTTGCCGGGGTTGGAGTTGGCCGGCACCGTCACCGTCCGGCTGCGCTCTCCCGCCCCCGTCTGGAACTGCTCGCGCGTGCGGAACTCGGCCGTGGCGCCGCCGCTCAGGATGACGACGGTCTCCCACAGCCCCGCCGGCGCGTTCACCGTGTAGCTCACGTCCACCAGCTGCCCCGGCACCAGCTCGCCCTGCGTGGGCGACACGCGCAGGTTGGTCACCGTGGGCCCGGACGTGCTCGCCGGCGCCGTGTGCCCGCACGAGGCTTCGTACCGCGCGGTCTCCATCGTGCTGGACCCCAGCACCTGGTAGGTGACCTCGGCCCGGATCGTGAACGGGACGGCGCCGGTCAGGATCCACCGCGCTTCCTGCGTGTCGCCCGCGGTGATGGTGGACACGCCCCAGCTCTCGTGGATCTCCTGCGCCGCGATGGTGAACGAGTCCATCGCCGTCTCGCGGTTGGCCCCCACGAAGATGCGGAACTTCCCGTCGCCCCACTGCGCCGTCGCCTTCGCGGCGCCGGTGGCGGTCGCGCTCAGCACCAGCTCGCACTGCAGCACGGGGGTGGGGTCGCCCGGGAGGGTGGTGTGCGTGGGCGGCCCGGTGGTGGCGCTGATCTGCACCGTCAGCGCGGGCTTCGACTCGCTCGGCGAATCGGAGCAGGCGGTGAGCGCCGCAGTCAAAACGGCCAGCAGGCCGCCAAGGGCGGGCCGGCGAAGCAAGGAGCGCATCGGGTCGGGTTCGGAGGAATTCGGAGGGAAACGGGCACCGCGGCGGGATTTGCACTGCGGAGTGACGCGATGGAGGATAGCGCGACCGTCCGGCTTTTTCCATCCCCCACAAGGGCATCCCCGTGAAAACGGGAGGACGCCCCGGGCCCCCGGTCGTGCGATCCAGACCGATACGCTCGCTCCGTGCACCGGGGCAGCGTCCACACCGAAGCCGGTCGTCCGCGCAGGCGGACTTCGTGTGGTCGTCGCAGCGGATTCATCCGCCTTCGCGCTCCCGGGTTGTCGCACCGGCGTGTCTCCGGCACTTTGCTGCATCCGCCCACCGCGGCTCACCCGCTCCGCCATCACACCTCTGCCGCGAGGACGCCATCCCCGACTGCATCCTGATCTTCGTCCGCGCGCCGGAGCCGGGGCGCGTGAAGACCCGCCTGGCGGCCGAGATCGGCGCCCGGCCGGCGCTGCGCGTCTACCGGCGGCTCGCGGAGCACGCGGTGGCCGAAGCGCGGGCGCTGGGGGCGGCGGTGGCGCTGCGCATCCACTTCACCCCGGCGGACGCGGGGGAGGCGGTGCGGCGGTGGCTGGGCGATGACGGGGCCGTGTACCTGCCGCAGGCGGATGCGGAGCTGGGCGGGCGGATGCGCGCGGCGTTCGAGGCGGCGTTCGCCGAAGGGCATCGGCGCGTGGTGATCATCGGCTCGGACCTGCCGGGGCTCACGGCGGGGCTGCTGCGCCAGGCGCTCGGATCGCTCGACGATCATCCTGTCGTGCTGGGCCCCGCGCACGACGGGGGATACTACCTGCTGGGGCTGCGCGAGATGATCCCCGGCCTCTTCCACCCCATCCCCTGGAGCACCGCCGACGTGTTCGATGCGACCATGGCGCGGCTTCACGCGCTCGGCATCACCCCGGCGCTCCTCCCGGCGCTGGGCGACGTGGACGTGGCCGCCGACCTGCCCGACGGCTGGCGCGCGTGGGCCGCGGAGGAAGGGGGGGTGGCGGCATGAACGTGGTCGAATTCATCCGCGGGATGTTCGGCAACAATCCCGTGGAGTGGACGGCGGTCGTCTTCGGCATCGTCAGCGTGTACCTGAGCGTGCGCGAGAAGGTGTGGAGCTGGCCCACGGGGATCGTGAACGTGTCGCTGTACGTCTACATCTTCTTCCATGCGAAGCTGTATGCCGACATGGGGCTGCAGGTGTTCTACATCTTCATCTCCTTCTACGGCTGGTGGAACTGGCTGTACGGCGGCGAGAACCGCACCGAGCTGCACGTGACGCGGCTCCCGCGGCGGATGGCGGTGATCCTCCCCATCGCGGGGGTCGCGGCGGCGGCGGCGCTCGGCACCCTGCTGCACCGCAACACCGACGCCGACCTGCCGTACGTGGACAGCACGCTCACCGTGGCCAGCCTGATCGCGCAGTACCTGATGACCAGGAAGGTGCTGGAGAACTGGGCGATCTGGGTGGTGGCCGACGTGGCCTACGTGGCGATGTACATCAACAAGGAGCTGTACCCCACCGCCTTCCTCTACACCGTGTTCCTGGGGCTGGCGTCGATGGGGTGGGTGCAGTGGAGGCGCTCGTGGCAAGCGCAGCAGGCGGCGGCCCCCGCGCGGTGACGCGCCCGCTGCGCGTGGTGGTCACCGGCTCCGAATCGACGGGAAAGACCACGCTGGCGGAGCGCTTGGCCGGGCACTACGGAACCGCCTGGGCCCCCGAGTTCAGCCGCGCGTACGCCGAATCCCTCGACAGGCCGCTGACGCGCGACGACGTGGAGCCGATCGCCCGCGGCCAGCTGGCCGGCGAGCGCGAGGTGGAGGTGCGTTCTGGCCGGCTGCTGATCCTGGACACCGACGTGCTGAGCACCCTGGTGTACGGCGAGCACTACTACGGCCACGCGCCGGAGTGGATCACCGCCGCGCTGCGCGAGCACCCCGCCGACCTCTACCTGCTCTGCGACGTGGACGTGCCGTGGACGCCTGGTCCGGCGCGCGACCGCGGCCACCTGCGCGGCGAGATGCACGCGCTGTTCGCCGATGCCGTCCGCCGCACCGGCGCCCCCGCCGTGCTGATCCGCGGCGGGTGGGACGAGCGCTTCCGCGCGGGCGTGGTGGCGGTGGACGCGCTGCTCGCTGTGCACACCGGTCCTTCCTGACGCCGGCAAGATCGTGGTGGTGACAGGCGCCGCTGATGGGTCACACGGAGGAACGGAGTGCAGCGGAGGGAACGGAGAACTTCATCGCAGTTCCTCCGTTTCCTCCGTTCTTCTCCGTTCCTCCGTGTGATCCCCTTCGCAGAATCCGCACGCAGACTGAACTTTCGGCTCAGGAATGATGCCCGCCCCGCCGCCGCTCTCCATCATCATCCCCGTCCTGAACGAGGCCGCGGGGATCGTGGACACGCTTGCCGCGCTGCAGCCGCTGCGCGCGCGCGGCTGCGAGGTGATCGTGGCGGACGGCGGCAGCACCGACGGCTCGCCCGGCCTGGCGCGGCCGCTGGCGGACCGCGTGGTCGCATCGGATCGTGGCCGCGCGCGCCAGCAGAACGCCGGCGCGGCGGAAGCGACGGGCGACGTCCTGCTCTTCCTCCACGCAGACACCCGGCTGCCGGCGGACGCGGATCGGAGGGTGATCGATGGACTGCGGGCGTGCGGGCGGGGATGGGGCCGCTTCGACGTGCGCCTTACCGGCCGCCACCCGATGCTGCGCGTGATCGAGCGGATGATCGGCGCTCGCTCGCGGCTGTCGGGGATCGCGACGGGCGATCAGGGGATCTTCGTCCGCCGCGAGTGGTTCGCGCGCGCCGGCGGCTTTCCCGGCATCCCGCTGATGGAAGACGTGGCGCTGTCGAAGGTGCTCAAGCGCTTGGGCCCGCCCCTCTGCCTGCGCGAGACGGTGACGACGTCGAGCCGCCGGTGGGAGGAGCGCGGCGTGTGGCGCACGATGGCGCTGATGTGGAGGCTGCGGCTGGAGTTCTGGCTGGGCGCCGACCCGGCGCGGCTGGCGGAGCGGTATCAATAGTGATCCTGAATGGTTCTGCATTTCTGTGGGCCAAGATCATACAGGTACGAGCGCAGTGTGTGGCCACTTCGGAGTAATATGCGGCCCTCGTGCGAAAAGCCTTTCGGTTTTCTCGTGTTGTGCTCAATATACGTGGTACACTACCTCCATCTGGGAGCCTAACGGGTGCCGAACGAAACCTTTCCGGACCGCCTCTTGAATCTCGAATTCGGCGGCAGCCGCATTACGCTGTCGGATTTGGTGGCTGCGTCTGCGCGCGTTCTCGGCATCTTGACCGATGTAGATGCGCGAACCAGCAATGAGCCCGGCGGCAGCCTGGATTGGGTGATTCGTGACCTTAGACCGGGCAGCGCTGTGCTCGAGGTATACGCTGAACCAAAGGGGAAACAAACTGATCCGTGGGTTCCCAGCGAGGTAGTACGCCGGTTCAAGAGCGGAATTCGTCATGTTGTCGAGCGAGGCGAGCGGCCACCGTATTTCAGTGAGCGCGCCATGCAGCAGGCTTTCGAACTCGTGACAATCCTGAACGAAAACGGAATCAATGCCTTTCGGGTGGGTCATAATGGAGAGAAAGTAGAAATCACCCCTGCGCTAAGGAAGCCAGTCAAAGAGGCCTTAGAAGGGTCGTATAAAGCAATTGGTAGTGTGGAGGGGCGGATCGAAGGCCTGTCCGCCCACGAGCCCCCGTATTCCTGCACTGTCTACACACTAGTCACGGGAGAAGCAATTCGCTGTAATTTCGCTGATCCTGAACTGCTGACCACTGCCTACAAACACTTCCGGCAACGCGTCACCTTGCGTGGAGTGCTCACCAGCCGTCCAAACGGTGAGGTGACCAGCATGCGTGTGTACAGCATTGATCCGTTCCCCGCTGATGATGACTTGCCAACGGTAGACGACATCCTCGGGATTTTGGCGAATGGCGCTTGAGCGACGCTACTGGGACTCGGCATGCTTCATCGCCATTCTCAGCAAGGAAGCAGGGCGGGTCGACGTCTGTGCACCCATTCTCCGTTCAGCCGAGATGCGTGCAGTCGAAATCGTCACCTCAGCCTGGACGATAACGGAGGTCCTGCACCCTAAAGGTGGCAAGCCGCTACCTCCTGAGGTCCGGGCCACCGTTAAGGCATTCTTCCATCGTTCAGGAATCGTGCTCGTCAACGTTGACCGTCGTATCGCTGAAAATGCGCAGGAATACTTCTGGGATTATGGCGTGAAGCCCAAAGATGCGATCCACGTTGCATGCGCCATCGAAGCAAAAGCGCCTGTTCTCGAGACATACGATGATAAGTTGATCGCGCTTTCTGGTCTCGTGGGAGGCAATCCCGTACTCGAGATTCGCGAGCCACAGCCGATGCCGGGCCCCAAGCCTAAGGCTGGAATTGGCCCGCGTGCCCAAGGTGATCTGCTGGAGGCGGGAGGAGGAGAGGTCACTGAGTGAGTCTGACTCGCCTCCTCAACTCATCGCCGCAGACTCCAAGGCGGCTGCGCCGCTCTTCTGTGGCACGGCTCGGCGTCAGGCGTCCTAGCTCCTAACTTGCTTCAAGGCGCCATCTCCTCTACCGCCGGCCCAGCATCCCCTTCACCCGCCGGAAGATCGCACCCGCCTGGTCCAGCCCCAGCGCGGCGGCCACGGCGAAGTAGGTCGCGCCGTAGACGCCCAGCACCAGCACGCCGCTGATCAGCGTGGGCAGGTCGTTCGGGAGGAGGAGGCGCATCCCCCAGGCGAGCGCGGCGCCGGCCAGGGCGGCGGCGAACATCCGGCCCAGCGGCCCCGCCCCTGCGCCCACGGGGCCGATCTGCTTCCGCAGTGAGCGCTTGAGCAGGTACCACTCCACCCAGGCGCCCACCCCGCTCCCCAGCGCCAGCCCCACCGCCCCCAGCGGCGCCCCGCCGATGCGCAGGTCGCCGCCCAGCCCCGCGGGGATCACCCGCCCCGCCACCGAGATGCTCTCGAACTGCAGCATCAGCACGATCGCCAGCGTCAGCGAGATCACCACGCGCAGGGTGGCGTAGCGCGCCGGCGTGCGCGTGTCGCGCAGGGCGAAGAAGGTGGACGAGAGGAGGCGCGACGCCGTGGTCGCCACCAGCCCCAGGGAGAAGCCGAGCAGCGTGAGGTACACCAGCAGCGTGTCGGCGCGGTCGAACTCGCCGCGCTGCAGCAGCGTGGCCACCACCACGTCGCCCAGCAGCGCGAAGGCGATGAACGATGGCACCACGTAGAAGGCGATGCGCTCCAGCCCCGCCGAGGCGCGGGCGCGCAGCACCTCGCCGCCGCTGGCGCGCTGCCGCGACAGCTCCGGCAGCTCCGCCGCCGCCACCGACATCCCGAACAGGCTGATGGGGAGGATGTACAGCGTCTGCGCGTACTGCAGCGTGCTGACCGCGCCGGCGGCCAGGAACGAGGCCAGCACGTTGTCGAGGTAGGCGCTGATCTGCACCACGCCCTTCCCCATCACCGCCGGCCCGGCGTTGCGCAGCGTCTCGCGCACCTGCGGCATCCGCGGCGCCCAGCGCACCCGGATCTCGCGGTTCAGCTTGAGCACCCGGGGGAGCTGCACCAGGAACTGCAGCGCGCCGCCGGCCAGCGCCCCCCACGCCAGCGCCATCACCAGCCGCTCGGGGCTCAGGCTGCCGCCCAGCGCCACCAGCGTGGCGATCATCGCCGCGTTCCACACCACCGGGGCGAAGTACGACAGGAAGAAGTTGCGGTGGCTGTTCAATATCCCCAGCGACCACGCCGACAGCACCAGCAGCCCCGTCATGGGGAAGATGATGCGCACCACCTGGATGGTGAGCTCGCGCCGCTCGCCCTCGAAGCCGGGAAGGAAGATGGACACCAGCACCGGCGCCATCACCACGCCGAACAGCGCCAGCGCCCCGGCCGCCGCCAGCAGCAGCGCGAACACCGCCCCGGCCACCTCCCCCGCCTCCTTCTTCCGCCCCTGGTGCAGCAGCTCGGAATAGACGGGGATGAACGACGCGCTGAGCGTGCCCTCGCCCAGCAGGTTCTGCAGCACGTTGGGCATCCGCAGCCCGGCGCTGAACACGTCGGCGTACTTCGACGTGCCGAAGTAGTGCGCGAACACGCTCAGCCGCACCAGCCCCGCCACGCGGCTCAGCAGGATCCCCGCGGCCACCATCGCCGACGCCGCGGTGGACGAGCGCTCCGCCTTGGGCACGGACGCCGCCGGCTCCACCGCCTCGTCGTCGGTGTCGGACGAGAGCGCGCCCGCCTCCACGGCCTCGGGGCCGGGCTCCGGCATCAGCTGCGTCTCGTCGGGGTCGCGCTGCGGGGCACCCGCCCCCGCGGGCTCGCGGCCGGGCCGCGCCATCAGCTGCGTGTCGTCGTCGTCAGGCGAGCGGGCACCCGGGTCCGGCATCAGCACCGTGGCGTCGGGGTCCGGCGCGGGCGGGTCGGGCGGGGGCGTGGGCCCCTGCGGGTCGCGGGTCATGGAGCTCCAGTGGAAAAAACGCCCGCGCGGGGGAACCCGGCGTGCGGCGGAAACGCCGTGTCGGATGGGACGTCGTGGAAGGCGCCCGGGGCAAGGCGGCGCCGGGGATCGGGCCACGCGCGCACGCCGCCCGGTTGCCCCGAACGCATGGGGACCCATGCGAGAATCTTCGCTCCCACCCTCTGCCGCCCCTTCCTAAATCCTTGAAATAACGTATCTTGAGACATCCCCCCGACGCCAGCCCAGGCAGCCTTCACAGACTCCCTCCGCTCCCGCTCGGGCCGATTGCCGGCCTTTGCCCCGTGTGCGCGCCAGCCGGCGCCACGAACCGGGCGCTCCATCGAGGGTGTTGTACCATGTCCCAGAAACTGATCCTCGTCTGCGACGACAACGAGGACAACCGGGTGGTCTTCAAGGCCGTCCTGGAGCACGCGGGGTTCGCCGTGGTGGTTGCGCAGGACGGCGCCGAGGCGCTGGAGGAGGCACGCGCGTTCACGCCGTCGCTGATCCTGATGGACCTGATGATGCCCGGGCTGGACGGGTGGCAGACGGTGGGGCAGCTCAAGGCCGACCCCGTCACCGCCGAGATCCCGGTGGTGGCGGTGAGCGCCGACGTGCACGTGAACCCCGATGTCCTGCACCGCGGAGGCTTCTGTGCCTTCGTGCCCAAGCCGATCCTCCCCAAGCACCTGCTCGACGCCGTCAACCGCTGCCTCGACGAGCTGGCGGGCGGCGGCATCACCCGGTGGCTCAAGCTTCCGGCGTACGAGCCCGGCGTGCACTGAGCCGAACCCGGCGGCGGCTCCCGGTCCTTTCCGTGACCGGCCTCGGTCGCGCGACCGGGGACTCTCGCCGGCGGGAACGACACGCGACGCGGTTCGCCCCTCCCCTGCACTGCAGGCGAGGGGCGTTCTGCGTTACCGGCCGCCCGCCGCGCTCAGCACGCGCGAGCTGACCAGCTGGCCGGCGCGTGACAGCACCAGCTCGATCACGGCGCCGCCCGGGTCGCGCACCTGGCGCACGGTCTGGCCCGCGGCGTTGGTGGTCTGCTGGATCGCCGGAAGGGTGAGCAGGTTGGTGACCGTGCGCGAGCTCACCACGTTGCCGGCCGCGTTCAGCGTGCGCTCCACCACGTTGCCGCCCTGCAGCGTGCGCTGCACCGTCTGCCCCAGGGTGTTCACCGTCTGGCTCAGCAGGCCGCCGGGCTGGGTCACGTTGTTCAGCGTCTGCCCCACGGCGCCCACCGCCCGGTTGACCGGCCCGCCGGGGGCCAGCGCCTGGTTGGCCACGCGGCCGGTGGTGGCCACGGTGTTGTCCACCGTGCTCAGCACCTGCGTGAGGATCTGCGGGTTGCGGTCGAGCGTGCCGATCACGCGGCTCACGATGCGGTTGACGTTGTCGAGGTCCACGTACAGGTACGCCTCGGCCTCCACCCCCACGATCTCCAGCCGCACCCGGCCGATGCTCACGTCGGCGCCGGCGTCGAGGGTGACCAGGTTGGCCGCGTTGGCCGCCAGCGACAGGTGCGCGCGCAGGTTCTGCACGGTCACGCCGATGGAGTCGACCTCGAGGTTGGGCACCTCCAGGATCACGTCGTAGTTGGGCGTGCCGACCTGCTGCACGGTGCGCTGGGCGGCCTGCGGCGCCGCCAGCGGCCGCGCCTGCGCCTGGATCCGCGCCGAGGCCGTGTCCTGCTGCGCGGCCGCGGGCGCGCAGATCACCAGCGCCAGCGCGGCCGCCACACCGGAACGCATCATCCCCCACCTCCCGAAAGCATGACTCCGCGCCAGATGGGCGCGGCGCAACGAGCTCTTCCCCACGTCCCTGCCGGCGTTCACGGCGGAGCCGCGCGGCGCGCCGTGTCGGCCTGCGCCGCGGGGCCGCACACGCCGCCGCCCAGCGCCGTCCCCACTCCGCCGCCCCCCGCCAGTGCGGCGATGCACGCCGCCTCCAGCCGGCCCACGATCTCCACCGCGATGAAGACGTCGCGGTAGGTGGCGCCCGCCTCCACCCGCTGGGGGAGGTTGCGCCGCTCCAGCACGCGCACCGCCGGCCCGGCGCACCCGTTCACCCGCGCGCCCGCCTGCGGCCGGGTGCGGAAGGTCACCTCGTCGATCGCCACCGAGGCGCGGATCACCACCGCCGCGCCCGCCGTGTCGGCACGGGTGGAGTCGGCGCACGCCGGCTGCGCCTGCCCGTGCGCCGTGGAGGGCGCGAGGGAGACGACGAGGACGAGCGGGACGATCCAGCACCACGAACGCGGCATGCGGCTCCTTTCGGCGGGAGGGGGGCCACTCAACTTCCGTGCCCCTGACCGGCACGCTTTCTGCCCCGGCCACCGCCTCGCGCGCAACGAAGCACGGTGTTGCGCGTGGGCAACCGCACACGCGGAAGGAAGCCATGCGGACGAGGTGGATGGGAGTGCTGGCGGCAACCCTGCTGCTGCCGGCGGCAGCCGATGCGCAGCGCGGACGGCAGCAGCCGGCCACGGCGGCGGGCGCGTGCCCGGCCAGGACGGCGGCGGCGCCGGGGCGGCAGCCGGGGCCCCCGCCCGAGCTGCAGGCCTACGACGTGGTGGTGAGCGTGCCACGGCTGTGCGTGGAGCGCATCACCCTGGAGGTGAACGACCTGCAGGCGCGGCTGTCGCTGAACGCGCGCGTGGCCAACCTGGTGAGCGTGCAGGCGGGCGCCGACGTGAGCGTGGAGCAGGTGAGCATCGGCATCCGCGGCGTGCGCGCCGAGGCGCTGCTGCTGGTGGACCTCGACAACGTGGTGCAGGTGGTGGAGCGGACGCTGCAGTTCGTGGACAACCACCCCGAGATCGTCACGCAGCTCACCGGCACGGTCAACCGCACCGTGAACACCGTGGGGAGCGTGGCCAACACGGCGCTGCAGCCCGGCGGCGTGGTGGACCGCACCGTGGGCGTGGCGGGGCAGACGCTGAACAACCTGGCCCAGCCCGGCGGCGTGCTCACGCAGACGGTGAACACCCTGGGCCAGACGGTGCAGACCACCCTGGACGCCAGCGGCAACCTGGTGGAGCGCACGCTGGGCACGGCGGGGCAGGTGGTGAACACCCGCACCCTGGGCGCGGTGATCAGCCTGCCCGTGGTGGGGCAGACCACCAACACCGCCGGCCAGGTGGTGCGCACCGTCCGCACCACCGCCGGCCAGCTGATCGAGCTGACGCTGGACCAGGGCGGCCGCGTGGTCGGTGCCCGCCCGGCGCAGCAGCAGCCCGGCGGCGGCGCACGGCCGTAGCGATGGCGGGGTGATGATGAAGCAGAGCGGGCCGCCTTCAGATCGAGGCGGCCCGCTCTCTTCGTGTTCACTCAGGATCCCCGATCAGGCCTCTTAGAACTTCGCGGAGGTCGCTGGTGAACGCCGGCTTCAGCAGCCAGGCGGACGCATTCGCCACGGCCTTCGGGTAACGGAATCGGGCGAGCGGATCGGCCGTGATCACCACCACGGGCAGGGCCGGATCGGACAGGTGCAGCGAATAGAGCAGGTCCAGGCCGTGTTCACCCGGCAGCGTGACGTCCAGCAGAATCACGTCGGGACGGCGTTCGGCCAGCATCGCACGGGCCCGGGACACCGTATGCGCGTGCACGGTGGCGTATCCGTAGTGTTGCAAGAGCACCCCAAGTATTTCGTGCTGATCCTCGTCGTCATCAACCACCAACACCAGCTTCATCATTTCTCCGCGCGGCGTTCGGGCCAGCAATCGCATAGGGACGAACGGCAGCAGAAAACCGTCACGTGCATCTCAGCGGACGATCGCCGTTCGCCGCCGGCCAGGAGCCGGGGATCTGCCGCTGGAACGGGCCGGCCGCGCGGTGAACGCCCGCCCGGCCAGCAGCCCGCGGTGCGCGGCCGTGGCAAACGGCGGGTGATGACGAACGACGGGGCCGCTCCCATGCACGGGGCGGCCCGCTCTGCTTCGTCTGGTCGATGGTCCTGATCTGTGCGCAATCCCTCGCGGGAGTCGCGCTCTCGGCGGTGATGCCAGGCCCGCAACGACAGGGCTCTCACGGAGGACCCGGAGGTTCACGGCGGACGTTCGCCAGCGCCCGGGGCACCGGCCGATGCGTCCCGAAGGTCCGTCTTGGGTGCGGGTTATGCATCGGTCCCCGGCCGTTCACCAGGCACTCTTTTGTCCAACGAAGAACCAGGAGGCGCAGATGAGAAGCGCGAAGCTGCTCGTGCTCGCCGTGCTGATCGCGGCGTGTTCGCGGACCGTGAAGGTCGAGTCGGACCCCGGCTCGGGGAAGGTGGACGTGGACGTGGGGCGCGCCGGCGCGGCCCAGGGGTGGAGAGGCACGCTGAGCGCCGTGGGCGGGTCGGGGATCACCGGCACGGCCAGCGGCACCAGCGCCAACGACATGACGCACGTCACCGTGAACGTGATGGGCGCGCAGGCCGGCGCTCGGCTGCCTTGGCACGTGCACGAGGGCAAGTGCGGCGACGCCAACCCGCCCATCGTGGGCCCGCCGACGGCGTATCCGCCGCTGGTGGTGGGCGCGGACGGCCGCGCCACGGCGCAGGCGCACCTGAACCTCGACCTGAACGAGGCGAAGAGCTACATCGTCAACGTCCACGCGTCGCCGACGAACCTGGGGACCATCGTCTCCTGCGGCGACTACAACGATTGAGCCAGTTGGGGAGCGCAGCCGTTGACGGGTTCTGGCTGGGATCGGCGAGCCGGCGAGGTGGTGCCCTAATCGCCCTGGGCTGAGCGGCAGCGGGGCGGAGCGGGGAGCGGAGAACCGGCGCTCGCGGCGCTCGCCGAATGGGTGACTCGGCACACGAGCTCGACGGGAACCACCTCGGAGGTTCGCGCCGCCGCCACGATGGTTCGTGGCGGCGGCGGGCGGAGTGCCGTCAGCCGCGCGTTTCGTCGCGATCCCCCGCATGTTCAGAATTGCCCGGGTACTCAGGGCGACTGGAAGTTTTCCAGTGTCTCGAGAAGGAAGAGGATTTCGGCCCTCATCTGCCAGTGGAGCTCGGGAGCCGCGGCGACATCGGGGTCGCGTTGTCCAGCAACGATGCCTTGCAGGGCAGCGATGTAGTGGTGCAACTCGACGGCTTTGGGAGTGGCGGCGAGTTCCTGGAGGGCGGCGGCAGCCTGCTCCGATTCGCCCGAGATCAAATCGAGGGTGACCGTGAGAGCAATGCGGCCCAAAATGGAATGGTTTTCACCGCCCTCGCGCCGGTAGGCCAGGAATGAAGCAACGGCCTCGCGTCTGGCCTCGTCAGCGGCGGTGTCGTTTCCGGCATCGAGCTCGATCTCGGCGAGATTCGCCCACATCTTCCACGGTTCGAGCGCGTTGCCGAACTGCGCGGCGCATTTGATTGCCCGGCGGATCTCTTCTCGTGCCTCACCGGAGCGGCCGAGGTTGCGCAGCCGGACGGCCAGATTGCTTCTGTTCCGTCCTTCCCCTGCCACATCGCCGACTTCGACATATTTGTCCACCGCTCGCTTGAGGAAAACCACGGCTTCCTCCGTCCGTCCCATCTCGGTGTCGTACAGCAGTCCGAGATTCCCGAGTGTGGCGGCTTGGCCAGAAACGTATTCGCGCTGCACGAAGATCGCGAGCGCGCTCCGATAAGCATCCTCCGCAGCTTCGGGCCGGCCGGATTGATGGTGCACCATGCCGATCTGATTCCAGCATTCGGCCACCGTGACTGGCTCGTTCAGCTTGGTGAACATCTCGCGTGCCTCGGCGTAAGCCTCCAGTGCCTCCGGGTAGTGACGTTGCGAGATGTGGACATTGCCGAGCTTGGATTTCCCGCTGGCGACGTGCCGCTCGATCCCGAGCTTTTCCGCGCGCTGGATAAATTCTTCGTACGCTCCCGCGGCTTCTTCGAGCCTGCCCAAGCCGCGGAGACAATCGCCTCGGTCCGAGAAGCAGGTGCACAGCATCGTCGCCGCACGGCCCGGCGTATCTCGCTCGATATCCTCGAATCGATCCCGAGCCTCGTCCACCAGCGGCAGGGCCCTCTCCGAACTGCCGATGCTCTCCAGGACGCGGCCCAAGACGAAACACGCGATCGCCAGATGGTAGTCCGCGCCGGGATACGCCCGCTCTCCCGCGGCCCGGGCGCTCCGCAGCAGTTCCTGCGCCCCCTCGAGTGCCTCACGCATGCGACCGGCGAGCCGTTGCTGTTCGATCCGGGTCTGTTGCACGGTGAACTGCGCGGCATTCCACGTCTGGCCTAAGGCTGCCGCCGCGGTATCGCGCACCCGCGTCACTTGTTCGAGCAGGCGTGGATTGCCATGCGCCTGCACGAGGCTGTAGAGCGCACCCGTCAACCTGATTACCGATTCCGCATCCCACTGTCGTTGGGTGTGAGCGAGGAACGCGAACAGGTTCGGCAACCCCAGTCTGGTGAGCGTTGCGGACATCTCGGCGTTCCGAGACTGTTCCTTCACGAGAAAACCGACATACCCCTGCATTGCATCGTTCCAGCGGGCTTCGAGCGTTCCGCGCTCCGCGGGGTCCATCCGCGCCCGGAGGTATGGGCAGAGCGCCGGGTTGAGCGTTAGGTGGTTGTATGGATCGACGGTCGCCAAGCCGGTGTCGATCAGCTCGATCGCCAGCGAGGCTACCTCCGGGGCCTCCCACTCCATCATCGCGCGAAGCATGTCCAGATCGACCACTCCATGGAATACGCCTAGCACACGCGCCCTCTCCTGGTTGACGGGCGAAAGGCGGCGGAGGGAGAGAGCGACGCTGGCAAAGAGGGAATGCTCCCGATCGCCCGGGAACACACGCTCCATCTCCCCCATCAGCTCGACCAGCGACGCACGCGTGGCCTCCACGCCCTTGGCGCGCAGCGCCGGTGCCAGTAGCGCCAGGGTACGGGCATGGCCGTGCACGGTGTCCACCAGTTGCTCGATCTCTTCCCGCGCGGCGTCGCTGGAAGCGTTTCCGCTTCCATCGTCGGCCGAAACGGCCAGGACGCGCTCCACCAGCTTCACCGCGTCTTCGCGACCCAGCCGGTGCAGCTCGAGCCGGTACCTCGCCGCGTCGAACGGCGCGGGGAGCGGCTCGCGGCTGGTGAAGACCAGGCGCGTCTCGCCCGTTCCGCCCAAGCGTGCGCATAGCTCCAGGATCGAGTCGAGCTCGTTCCGCGTTTCCTCCACCAAGGCATCCGGGGTCTGTGCCGCCACGAAGGGCGGCAGCAGGATGCTCTCCATGTTGTCCACCACCAGCAGCGTCGGCTGCTCGCGGAGGGCGCGCTCAACGGGGAGGAGGGCCTGCTCCAGGCCTTCGAACACCGCCACCGAGTACCCTGGCACCAGCTGGCGCCCCACAGCATCGAGCACGGCGGCGGCGTGGCTGTGCGTCTCGACGGAGACGAACGCGGCCCGCCGGACCTGGTGCGAGCGCACCATCCAGCGGGCGAACTCGGCGGCGAGCGCGGTCTTCCCTTCGCCGCCTTGGCCGCGCACTACGGCGTAGCGCTCGTGGCGCAGGAGCCGCTGGAGCCAGAGCAGCTCGCGGCTGCGCCCCACAAAGCCGGTCTCCGGCTCGGGCGGCAGCTCGCCTAGGCAGGCGCGGAGCCGCGTGAGAAAATCCTCCCGCGTCTGCGGCGGCGGGGTAGTGCGGAACAGCTGCGGGTCGTCGCGCTCCTGGAAGAGCACCGGGACGAACCAGTCCTCCAGCCGCAGCTCTCCGGCGCCTAAGACGCGGCCGCGCGTGGCGTCGTCCTTGAGCCGGCGCTGCCCTTCGAGCATGGCGTCGCCCACGCGGGAGCCGCGGGCGAGCGCGTCGTAGAACGCCTCCACGAAGCGGCGCGCGGTCTCCACCAGCACGCTGTGGCTCATGGCCACCACCGAGGCCACGCCCGCACCGAGCAGCGCGGAGGCGACCGATTCCGAAGCCTGCTCCGCCTGCGCCGTCTGGCAGGCTTCGAGAAAGACGAGCGGCACCCGGTGGTCGCGGAGGAGGGGGCCGATCTCGTCGGTGAAGACCGTAGCGTGGCGGCGCATCTCCAGCTTTGCCGTGTCTTCCGGCGCCTCGAAGCACAGACCGCCCAGCCCCACTCGGCGGTCGTAGACACCGTGGCCATCGAAGTGGACCACGTGATACGGCTCGCGGGCGCGACGGGCGCGGTCGAGCTCGCCGCGCAGCGCGGTGAGCGTGGGCGGGCTGAGCACGTGGATGTGCACGAGCCCCGGCAACGCCTCCATGGCCTCTACCAGCGGCAGCGCACTCGCGCGGTGGTCGATGTAGCCGCAGGCGTCGTCCTCCGGGCGCGCGGTGACCAGCAGGATGCGGATGGGCGGGGCGACGACGGGGACGGCGAGGGGGTTCTTGTTCGGCAGGCGGCGGCGGACCCGCGTGGGCTTGGCGCCTTGGAAGAGAAATCCGCGGCCGTCGTGGAGTAGCTCCCACGGGAGGGCGAGGAGCGCGGTTGCCGCTTCCTGGGCCGCGGCGACATCGACCTCGGGCGCGCCGAACTCGACCTCCGCGTTCACGTGCACCGAGAAGCGGCGTCCCGCTCGGTCATCGATCCGCGCCCAAGCTTGCATGACGTTGGACGTGTGCGCCACGGGCATGGCGGCATCGTGCAGGAGACGGCCCCACGTCACCAGGCTCTCCTCCACCTTGCGCGCGCGGTCGCGGAAGAACTCGCTGGGCCAGACGGCGTACTTCTCCAAGTACCAGCGCAGCTCCTCCCCTTCGATCGGCCCCAGCGGTGCGATCATGCGCCAGCTCTGGGCGCTGACCACCTCGGGCTGACCCGGCGTGGCGGAGTGATGGACGAGCCGCGCCCGGGCCGAGGCGCGGCGTATGCCCTCCTGCTCGTGAAACCTGAGGTCGGTGAGCTCCAGGACCAGCTCTTCCAGCGGCTCGGGATCGGGCTGGGGGGTGTCGGCCACATCGTCGGGGAGCCGCTTGCCGAGGGCGACCAAGATGGGGTGCACGGCATCGTCGATCCCCCCTGCGGCGCTGCTCACCGGGAGGTAGACCGGCTCCTCGTCGAAGAACTCCTCCAGCACGCCCAGCCGGGTCCCGTCCAACGCCAGCGGAACGACGGGATAATTGTCCTTGCCGCGCGCCTTTCGAAGCTCGAGCGCGTACCGCAGCTCCTTGCCCACCCACCTGGACTGCAGCGCGTCGGGGCTGACCACCACGGCATAGCCCGAAGCCGCTTCGAGCGCGCTCTCTATCTCGGACCACAGCGGATCGCCGCCGCGCAGCTCACGGCAATCGATCCACCCTGGCTGGCCGTGAAGCTCGAGCGCTGTGCGCAGATCGCGCACGAAGGCGTCGTCGTGCGAGCTGTGGGAGATAAAGAGGCTGGTCATCGGCGAAAAAGGGAACACGTCTCATGCGAACCGTAGGAGCCGAACTCTGACCAAGAAGATCGAACCGGGGGTGCTGCGCAAGGGCAAGCCCATAAACCGAAACAGCGGTGCAGTTAAAAGCCTCGCGCAGTTTGCGAGGCTTCTCGTCGTTGTTGCTGCGGCGCTGCGGCTTCAGCCGCCGGTGAGATCGCCGGGCGTGCGCGGATCCTGGGGCGAGCCACGGTGCCTGACCCCACAGCCTCGCACGGTTTGCGAGGCTTCGTGCCGTTCTAGCTGCGGCTTGAGCCGCCTGTCGCGACCTCCGCCGGCACCTCGCCGATCCGGAAGCGGTGGCGCACCTCGCTCCATCCCTCGGCCGCGGGGAGGGTGGTGGTGCGCTCCGTCAGCGACACCTCGCCGTCGCGGCCGACCAGCAGCACGGTTGACGAGCGGGTGCCGTACTCGGGCGTGGCGATGAAGGCGCTGGAGAGCGCGCGCTCGCGCTCGTCGCCCACGCCGGTGCGCGGCAGCTCGGCGTCGGGCGCGGGGTCGCGGCGGGCGAGCGAGGCGAAGAGCCGCTCCTCCAGCGCGTCGTCGGGCCCTTCCATCGCCTGGCGCAGGTCGCTTTTCCCCAGAACCACCTTGGGCCAGGGGGTGTCGAGAAAGGCGTTGCTCACGCCGTACACGCCCGGCGGCAGCGTGCGCATCCCCGGCTGGCGGTTCGAGAACCAGGCCAGCGTGGCGCCATCGAACACCAGCAGGTTGAAACCGTTGTACACCGGCGCCGTAGGCATCAGGGCGGCCACGCAGGCCAGTGACGGCGCGCGGCTCAGCAGGAAGTTGCCCACCAGGTGGCCCCGCGACGGCGCGCCCGTGCGGTACGCCTGCGGCTCGCGCACGTTGGTGACCGCGGCGAAGCGTCCGTCGCGCGTCACCCCCATCCAGGTGCCGCCCTCGCGCAGGTCGCGCCCGGCCAGCACGCGTGGCGCGTCTGGCCACCAGCCGGCCGGGGTGGTGGGGCGGGCGTAGAACTCGTCGCGGTTGGCGGCCACGATCAGCCGGTAGCGCGGATGCGTTTCCCAGGCGAGCAGAACCAGGCACATGGCAGGCGGGTGCGGGGCACGTGCAACGCGTTTAGCTTCCGCCCGCAATCTACCGCGGCGGGGTGCCGGCCACGACCCCGCCTTCTCACGTGATCGCACCGACCCGAGAGCACGATGCAGCAGCACCGCACCCGCTCCGCCGCCCTCGCCCCGTGCCTGCTGGCCGCCGCCCTGGCCGCCTGCGGGGGCGATCCGCCGCGCGAGCCCGCCCAGACGCCGCCGCCGCCGCACACCTCCATCGTGGCGGCGGGCGACATCGCCAGCTGCTGGTGGCGCAGCGACGAGGGCACCGCGCGGCTGCTCGACATCACCGGCGGGATCGTGGCCCCGCTGGGCGACGTGGTGTACTCCAGCGGCACGGCCCAGCAGTTCGCGCGCTGCTACCACCCCACCTGGGGCCGCCACAAGGCGCGCACCCGCCCCGCCATCGGCAACCACGAGTACCGCACGGAGAACGGCGGGCCGTATTACGCGTACTTCGGCAAGGCCGCGGGCGAGCCGGGGAAGGGCTGGTACAGCTACGACGTGGACGGCTGGCACGTGGTGGTGCTCAACACCGAGGTCGAGCTGGGCGAAGAGTCCGAGCAGATGGCGTGGCTGCGCCGCGACCTGCGCGAGCACCCGGCCAGGTGCACGCTGGCGTACATGCACCGCCCGCGCTTCAGCAGCGGCAAACATGGCGACTCGGAGCGGGTGAAGCCGCTGTTCACCGCGCTGTACGAGGGCGGCGTGGACGTGCTGCTGGGCGGGCACGACCACCTGTACGAGCGCTACGCCCCGCAGGACCCGGAGGGGCGCGAAGACCGCGCGCGCGGCGTGCGGCAGTTCGTGGTGGGCACCGGCGGCGCGCCCTTCTACGACCTGGCCGCGGCGGGGCCCAACAGCGAGGCGCGGCAGAACCACGTGCACGGCGTGCTGCGCCTGGTCTTCCACCCCGAGGGGTACGACTGGGAGTTCGTGGGCGTGAACCAGACCTTCGCCGACCGCGGCAGCGACCGCTGCCACTGAGGGCTTGGGTCAGGCGTGGACGGCGATATGAGTCCAGCCGTCGACCATCGACGTCCTTCCGAGAGCAATCACGGAGGATGAAAGAAGCCGCGACCCCGGTCGTTGAAGCCTCGCGCAGTTTGCGAGGCTTTTCGTCGTTGTTGCTGCGGCGCTGCGGCTTCAGCCGCCGGGTGGACGAGGCCTGATACCGCGTTGCAGGGCTTCGTTCGGGACGAAGATCCGAAAGGACATGTCTCACGCAGAGCAGCAGAGTAGCAGAGAACAGCCAGTCTCCTCCGCTTCTCTGCTGCTCTGCGTGAGATTCTTTGATGCTGGAACCAGAACGATGTCCGGTGACACCGTATGACTTCCGGTCAGCCGATCACGGGTCGATCGTAGCCCCGTCTCCTCCACTCCCCCTCACCCGATTGATCAAGACTCTTGACATTCGATTTGCCAATACGTATTAGCTAATACGCATTAGCAACCCCACCCGCCCTGAATGACCAACCCGAGCCCACGCCCCGTCACCACGCACGACGTCGCCCGCAGGGCGGGGGTCTCGCAGGCCACGGTATCGCTGGTGCTGAGCGGCAACCCGCGGGCTCGCGTGGCGCAGGCCACGCGCGAGCGGGTGATGGAAGCGGCCGAGGAGCTGGGGTACCGCCCCAACATCCTGGCCCGCGGGCTGGTGCGGGGGAAGTCGTACGCCATCGGCGTGGTGGTGCCGGACCTGACCAACCCGTTCTTCCTGGACGTGGTGACCGGCGCGCAGCGCGTGGCGGCCGAGGCGGGGTACGCGGTGCTCCCCGGCGACACCCGCGAGAGCACGCCCAGCCGCCACCTCGAAGCGCTGCGGGCCCGGCAGGTGGACGGCGTGATCATCGACGGGGTGGGCGCCGCGGCGCTCCCGCACGACGCGCTGTCGGAGCTGAAGGTGGTGGTGGTGGACGAGCCGTCGGAGCGCTGGCCGGGGGTGGCCAGCGACGCGCTGGCGGCGGGGCGGCTGGCCGCGGAGCACCTGGTGGGGCTCGGGCACCGGCGCCTCGCCTTCGTGGGCCCCGCCACCGACGTGCACGGCTTCCGGATGCGCGAGCGCGGCTTCTTCCAGGCGCTCAGGGCCGCCGGGATCGCGCTGCCGCACCCGTGGCTGGTGCGGACGCCGCCCACGGTCAGCGGCGGGCTGGCGGCGATGAAGACGCTCCTCGCCTCGCCCAGCCGCCCCACGGCGGTGTTCTGCGCCAACGACCTGATCGCGATGGGCGCGCTGAAGGCGGCGCTGAAGGCCGGGGTCGACGTCCCGCGCGAGCTGTCGATCGTGGGCTGCGACGACATCGAGATGGCGAGCGTGGTCACCCCCGAGCTGACCACCATCGCCGTCCCCGCCCGCGAGCTGGGCGCCCGCGCCGCCCGCCTTCTCCTGCGGCAGCTGGAAGGCCAGGAGGTGTCGGTGAAGCCGACCCGGCTCCTTCCCGTGCGGCTGGTGCGCCGCGCCACCACGGCGGTGGCGCCGGCGGAGGGGACAGGGGACAGGGAACAGGGGACAGCCGGCAACAACGGCTGAGCACGTCGGCCGGCACCATCCAACTTTCGCACTCTCGCACTCTCGCACTCTCGCACTTTCGTACTCGATGCGGCACGCAGCGATCACAGGCACCGGCTCGTTCGTCCCCGCGCGCGTGGTCGCCAACGCGGAGCTCTCCGCCGCGCTGGGCGAAGACATCGACGCGTTCGTCAGCACCACGCTGGGGATCCGCGAGCGGCACTGGTGCGCGCCCCACGAGTCCACCGCCGACCTGGCCGAGCAGGCCGCCCGCGCCGCGCTGGCCGACGCGGGGCTGCAGGCCGAGGACGTGGACCTGCTGATCGTCTCCACCGACACCCCCGAATACGTCTCGCCCGCCACCTCGTCGGTCCTGCACGGCCGGCTGGGGATGCGGAACACGGCGGGGACCTTCGACGTGAACAGCGCCTGCGCCGGGTTCGCCACCGCGCTCGACGCCGCGTGGAAGTACGTGCGCGCCGACGAGCGCTACGAGCGCGTCCTGGTCGTCGCCGTCTACGCGATGTCGAAGTTCCTGGACCCGGCGGACAAGAAGACGGTCACCATCTTCGCCGACGGCGCGGGGGCGGTGGTGCTGGAGCTGGCGGACGAGCCCGGCATTTTGGCCAGCGAGCTCTACTCCGACGGCACGCTGGCGCCGGGGATGGGGGTGTTCGCCGGCGGCACCGCCGAGCCGATCACCGTGGAGGTGCTCGACTCGGGCGTCCGCAACCGGCTCCGCTTCGTCACCAAGTATCCCAAAGAGGTGAACGAGGAGGGGTGGCCGCGGATCGCGCGCTCCGTCCTCGAGCGGATCGGGAAGACGGTGGACGACGTCGATCTCTGGCTGTGGACGCAGGTGAACCGCTCCACCATCGAGATGGTGATGGACCGGCTGGCCGTCCCCATGTCGACGGCGCACACGGTGATGGAGAAGTGGGGCTACACCGGCTCGGCCTGCCTCCCCATGGCGCTGGACGACGCGGTGAAGGCCGGGCGACTGAACCCGGGTGACCTGGTGCTGATGACCGGCTCGGGGGCGGGGCTGTCGATGGGGTGCGTGGCGCTCACCTGGAACCCGCGCCGGAGCGCAGCGTGACCACCGCCGCCCGCGCCTTCCTCGCCCGCGCCGCGCGCCACCCCGGCCGGGCCGCCTACCGCGCCCTGGCCGCCGGCGGCGCGCCCGCCGACGCGGTGATGACCTGGGGCCAGTGGGCCGCGGACGCCCGCCGCTTCGCCGCCGCGCTGGTGGCCGACGGGCTGCAGCCGGGCGAGACGGTGGCGATCCTGGCGGGGACGGGAACGCTCTGGCCGGTGGCCGACCTGGGCGTGCTGATGGCGGGCGGCGTGAGCGTGGGCATCTACCCCACCAGCGCCCCCGCGCAGGTGCGGCAGATCGTGGCCGACTGCGGCGCGCGGCTGCTGGTGGTGGACACGCACCAGCAGCTCGCCAAGGCGCTCGCCGTCCGCCCCCAGCTCCCCGCGCTCCGCCGCATCGTCGCCGACGACGCGTTCGACGACGACGTGGTGCCGTGGGGCGCGTGGCTGGCGCACGGCGACGCCTCGATGCCCGCCGCCGGCGCCGAGGTGGATCGGCGCGTGGCGGCCGCGTCGCCCGACGACACCGCGATCCTGATCTACACCTCCGGCAGCACGGGCGAGCCCAAGGGCGCCGAGATCTCGCACCGCTACCTCCTGGCGTCGAGCGCCTCCATCGCCGAGTCGCTGGGGCTGGGGGAAGGCGACACCACCCTCTCGTTCCTCCCCTTCTGCCACGCGGCCGAGCGGATCTTCGGGCTCTACACCCGCATCCACACGGGGATGGAGGCGGCGCTGGTGCCCGACCACGCGCGGGTGTGGGAGGCGGCGCACGCCTACGCCCCCACGCTCTTCGGCGGGCTCCCCCGCTTCTACGAGAAGGCGTTCGAGGCGCTGCAGGCCGAGCACCTGGCGGCCACGGGAGAGGAGCGCGCGCGGTGGGACCGGGTGGTCCGCCTGGGCACCACGCGGTCGAAGCTGAACCAGGCCGGCGAGTTCGTGCCGCCGGCGCTCGAGGCCGAGTGGCGCGCGGCCGGTGCGCCGCTGTTCGAGCGGGCGCGGCGGCTGTTCGGCGGGCGGGTGCGGCGCGCCACCAGCGGCGGGGCCGCGCTCCCGGCGCAGGTGGCCGAGTACCTCGACGCGCTGGGGATCACCGTGCTGGGCGCGTATGGCCTGACGGAGCACCTGTGCGTGGCGATGAACCGCCCCGACGCGTACCGCTTCGACGCCGCCGGCCCGCCGATGCCCGGCACCGAGCTTCGCATCGCGGAGGACGGCGAGATCCTGGTGCGCCGTGGCGAGCTCACCTTCGGCGGCTACCACGGCCGGCCGCGCGAGAGCGAAGACGCCTTCACCCCCGACGGGTGGCTGCTGACCGGCGACCTGGGCGAGCTGCTGGACGACGGCTCGCTGCGGGTGACGGGGCGCAAGAAGGAGCTGATCGCGCTGAGCACGGGAAAGAAGGTGGCGCCGCTCCCGATCGAGGCGGCGCTGGCGCAGGACCCCTTCATCGGCCAGGCCATGCTCTACGGCGAGGGGCAGAAGTTCATCTCCGCCCTGATCGCGCTGCGGCCGACGATGCTGCGCAGGTGGGCCGACGAGCGGCAGGCGGCGGAGGATGGGTCGATCGTGCGCCACCCCGAGCTGATCCACCGCGTGCAGGCCGCCGTGGACCGGGTGAACGCGGGGCTCAGCCGCACCGAGCAGATCCGCCGCTTCGTGGTGATCGCCCGCGAGCTGACGGCCGAGGAGGGCGACCTGACCCCCACGCTCAAGCTGCGCCGCACCGTGGTCGCGGAGAAGTTCCGCGACCAGCTCGACGCACTCTACCAGGCAAGCGAATGACGCGAAGACTCGCCCTGGCCGCGCTCGTGGCCGGCACCCTGGCCATCGCCGCCGCGTACGGCAGCGCCTTTTTGGCCGGCCCGCCGCCCGCCTGGGCCGCGTGGGCGCTGGGGGTCGGCAGCTCGGTGGTGATGGTGGCCAGCATGGCGCTGGGCGCCGTGCGCCAGGAGAAGGGGATCGGGCGGCTGAAGTGGCCGTTCGCCTTCGTCTTCATCGTGCTGGCCGGCGGCTTCAGCGCGGTGATGGTGCTCCCCGACGAGGCGCCGGGCGCGCCGCTCTTCCTGGGCCTGCCGTTGCGCGCGGCGATCGTGCTGATCGGGATCGGGCTCCTTCCGCTCCTGGTCCTCCCCGTGGCCTACGCGCTGACCTTCGACGACATGACGCTGGGCGAGGACGACCTGGCCCGCGTGCGCGCCGCCGCGAAGGCGCTCCGCGAGCAGGCGGCCGCGCCCCAGCCCACCGAAACGCCCGCCACGCCCGTCCCCGCGGAGGCCCTGTGACGCTCGCCGTGATCCTGCAGACCGGGCAGATGCCGCGGCTGGCCCAGCCCACCATCGTGGTGGTGGCGGTGGTCTACTTCGCCATCGTGGCGGCGATCGGCGCCTGGGCCACCCGGAAGACGCGCACCGCCAGCGACTTCTTCGTGGCGGGCGAGGGGATCGGGCTGATCGCGCTGACGCTGGCGGCCATGTCGGCCACGCTCTCGGGCTTCGCCTTCATCGGCGGGCCGGGGCTGGTGTACCGCGGCGGGCTGGGGGCGATGTACCTGGTGCTCCCCGCGGCCATCACCGCGTCGATGACCAGCTGGGTGCTGGCCAAGCGGATGCGCCTGCTGGGCGAGGTGCGCGGGCTGATCACCGTGCCCGACGCGATCGGCGCGCGCTACCGCTCGCCGGCGGCGCAGGGGCTGTCAGGGCTCGCGATCATCATCGCCGTGATCGGCTACATGGCCACCAACCTCCTGGCGCTGGGGCTGGTGATCGACTCGATCTTCGGGATCGGGCTGGCCGCGGGGGTGTGGATCGGGATGGCGATCGTCCTTGCCTACTCGGTGGCGGGCGGGATCCTGGCGGGGGTGTACACCGACGTCTTCCAGGGCTCGCTGATGGCCGTCGCCTCGGTGCTGGTCTTCCTCTTCACCCTCAAGGTGGGCGGGGGAATGGGCGGGATCTCGCGCACGGTGATGGCGGCGGACCAGACGTTCCTGGGGCCGTTCGGCGCGATGGGCCCCGGCGCGGCGCTCTCGCTCTTCTTCGTGTTCGGCGTGGGCTCGATGGGCCAGCCGCACGTGATCCACAAGTTCTACATGCTCAAGGACCCGCGGCGGCTCAAGTGGTACCCGCTGCTGGTGACCGTCGCGCTGATCGTGACCATGCTGCTGTACTTCGGGGTGGGGGTGGCGGTGAAGGCGCTGGTGGTGCGCGGCGAGATGGCGCCCCTGGCCAACCCCGACGACGCCACGCCGATGTTCCTGCTGCGCTTCACCCCCATCCTGCTGGCGGCGCTGGTGTTCAGCGGCGTGGCGGCGGCCATCATGAGCACCGTCAACTCGTTCATGAACATCGGCGCCGCGGCGGTCACGCACGACATCCCCGTCGCGCTGGGGATGCGGGTGAAGAACGAGCTGCTCTGGGGCCGCATCACCACCGTGCTGATCTCGGTGGCCGCCGCGGCGCTGGCGCTGCTCCCCGGCGCGCTGGTGGCCTTCCTGGGGATCTTCGGCTGGGGGCTGTTCAGCGCCACCATCGTCCCCGCGCTGGCCATCGGGCTGAACTGGGAGGGCGCGACCAAGGAAGGGGCCGTCGCCAGCATCTCGACAGGCATCCTGGTGACGCTCGTCTGCGAGACGCTGGCCTTCTACAAGGTCTACTCCTTCCCCACCGGCGTCACGGTGAGCGGCCTGTCGCTGGTGCTCTCGCTCCTGGTCTTCTTCGCCGTGAGCTGGGTGACGCGCGCCCGCGCCGCCGCGGCGCTGGACGCGGACGTGAAGCTGGTGATGAGCGTTTGACGGGGTGCTAGGTGCTAGGTGCTAGGTGCTAGGTGCCAGGTGCCAGGTGCGATGGGGGTTGGATGAACGCGAATGCCGCCTCGTCATCCTGAGGCCGGCCACGCGGTACCCGCGGCCACACGGATGATGGCAGGCCGAAGGATCTATCGCCGGGGCGCGAGCGGGCGCCGGCGCAACGAACGAAAGACGACGGCGGATGACGATCCACGACATCGCGGTGGGGCAGACGGCGGAGTTCACCAAGACGGTGACGGAGACCGACGTGGTGCTGTTCGCGGGCATCACCGGCGACTTCAACCCCGCGCACGTGGACGAGGTGGAGGCGGCGAAGGGGATGTTCGGCGGGCGGATCGCGCACGGGCTGCTCTCGGCGGGGTTCATCAGCACCGTGCTGGCCATGCGGCTCCCCGGCCCGGGCACCATCTACCTGTCGCAGAACCTCCGCTTCGTGCGCCCCGTGCGCATCGGCGACACGGTGACGGCGCGCGTGGAGGTGGCCGAGGTGATCGCCCCCAAACGCCGCGTGCGCCTCACCACCACCGTCGCCAACCACAACGGCGAGACGGTGATCGACGGCGAGGCGACCGTGATGGTGCCGGAAGGACGCATCGCCACGGCGGCGGAGGGGTGACGGTGATGGTGGATTCCCGACGGCGGGTTGAAACCCGCCGCTGAAAGGTCGGGAAGTCCGCCTTCGCGGACTGCGGCCGCGGCGCCGGGGCTTCGAACAGAATTCGTTCCGCGTCTGCTCAAAGCCCGGAACCGGAAACGACGTCGGACACGCAGCACCTAGCACCTAGCACCTAGCACCTAGCACCTACCACTGGGCACTGGGCACTGGGCACCGGGCACTGGGCACCGGGCACTACCGGAAAAGGAACCGCGGTCGCCTCGATAAAAAGGACCGCGAGCGGAGAAGTCTCACCGTGCGCACGCGACCGCGGCGCACACCTGTCCCAACCACATGGAGACCCTTCCATGAGCAGCAGCAGCGGCACCCGGCGCCAACAGTGGCGCGCACTCCTGCTGGCCGCGGTTCTGGCGATGCTTCCCGGCGCCGCCGCCGCCCAGACCGGTTCCGTGAAGGGCACCGTGAACGGCCCCGGCGGCGCCGCCGTGTCGGCCGCGGCGGTCACCATCACCGGCACCCGGTTCAGCACGGTCACCAACACGCAGGGCCAGTTCACCCTCACGGGGATCCCGCAGGGCACGCAGCGCCTGCGCGTGTCGCGCGGCGGCTACGTGGCCGCCACGCAGGAGGTGACGGTGCGGCCGGGCGAAGAGACGCTCGTGTCCGTGCAGCTCCAGGAGACCAACGTGGAGCTCGACGGGATGGTGGTGTCGGCCAGCCGCCGGGCGCAGCGCCGCTCCGAGGCGCCCGCCACCGTCACCCGCATCGGCGCCGACCAGCTGGCCGAGACGCCGGGCAACGCCTTCGTGGGCGCGCTCAAGCAGGCCACCGGGCTCGACTTCGTGCAGGTGGGGATGACGTCGGTGGCGGTCAACGCCCGCGGCTTCAACTCGTCGTTCAACAACCGCATGCTGATGCTGGAAGACGGCCGCATCGGCGTGCTTCCCGAGAACGGGCTGCCGGTGGGCGGCTTCACCCCCATCCCCAAGATCGACCTGGCGGGGGTGGAGGTGGTGGTGGGCCCCGGCAGCGCGCTGTACGGCGCCGACGCCTCGAACGGCGTGCTGACGCTGGAGAGCAAGGACCCGCGCGAGTACCCGGGGCTGCAGTTCGAGGTGACGGGCGGCAACCGCAGCTACTACGACATCCAGGGCCGCTGGGCCGGCACCGTGGGCGAGAGCTGGGGCTACAAGGTGTCGGGCGAGTGGAACAGCTTCGAAGACTGGAGCAACCGCATCCGCGCCACCGCGGCCGCCACCAGCCCGATGGAGCGCTCGGTGGGCGACAGCATGGGGCTGAACTGGGACAGCAACGTGCTGCGCGGCTACGGGCAGGTGGTGCGCTACCTGGGCAACGGCGAGATCTCGCTGACCGGCGGCTACAGCCGCACCAACGGCGTGGGCCAGACCAACGTGGGCCGCAACCAGCTGGTGGACTGGACCTACAACGCCCTGCACCTGAAGGCGCAGGTGCCGCACTGGTACTTCAGCGCCTACCGCACCGAGAGCAGCGCGGGCCAGAGCTACGCCGCCAACCGCTTCACCACCAACTGGTACACGGTTCCGCGCACCGTCAGCGACGACTCGGTGCGCAAGATGAGCGACTGGCCCAGCAACGGGCAGCTCTACGCGGCCGAGCTGCAGAACAACTTCCGGGTGATGCCGCTGCTGAACACCCAGGTCACCTGGGGGGCCCAGTACCGGCACGACGTGGTGAGCAGTGATCGCCAGTGGCTCACCGACCGCCTGACCGGGGACGACCTGGAGATCAACCAGTGGGGCGTGTACGCGCAGACCGAGACGCCGCTGGTGCCGCAGGTGCGCCTGCTGCTGGCCGCGCGCTACGACGACCACGACAAGTACGACGCGCAGTTCTCGCCCAAGGCGGGCCTGCTGTGGACGCCGGTGGCCGGGCAGACCTTCCGCGTGTTCTACAACCGTGCGTTCAAGAGCCCCAGCACGCTGCAGACCAGCTTCTGGATCCCCAACTTCGTCCCCTTCGTGGGCGTGTTCGGCAACCCCGAGGGGATCACCGTCCGCAAGCTTTCCGACAACTCGGTGGTGCGCGAGTACGGCGCGCTGGTGCCCGAGCAGAACACCACCTGGGAGGCGGGCTACAAGGGGCTGATCAACGGGCGCCTGTTCATGGACGTGAGCGGCTACTACTCGCGCTACAAGAACTTCATGAGCCCGCTGGTCACCATCGCCAACCCGCTGCTGGGCCCGGTGAACGGCACGGTGGCGATCAACCCGGCCACGGGGCAGCCCTTCGTGGACGAGAACGGCGGCCAGCAGGTGGTGCTCACCTACTTCAACCTGGGCCGCGCCACCCTGTGGGGCACCGACGCGTCGCTCACCTACGTGCTGAACCCCAAGGTCGACTTCACCGGCACCTTCAGCTACCTGAAGCTGGAGGACGTCGGCGGGATCAACACCAACCTGGCCAGCGACGTGGAGGCCACCGCGCTCAACAGCCCGTCCACCAAGTGGACGGCCGGGTTGCGCGTGCGTGACCTGGGCCGCTGGAGCGGCGGCAGCACGCTGCGCTACGTGAACGGCTACCGCTTCATCAGCGGCATCAACAACGGGCGCATCCCCACCTTCAGCACGCTCGACGTGAACGTGGGCTACCGCGTCCCCAGCCTGCGCTCGCAGATCAACCTGGCGGTGGCCAACCTGTTCACCTGCCACAAGCAGGACCTGTCGATCGCCGACGGCGAGCAGTGCGGCATCGGCGTGAAGCACACCGAGATGGTCAACATGCCCGCGATCGGGACGATGGTGTTCCTGGGCGTGCGGATGGACGTGCGGTAACCGCCGGACGGGTGCGCTGGTGCGTGAGTGCGCGAGTGCGTGGGGCTCTGTTCTGCCCCACGCGCCGTGCCTTTCCACCAGCCCCCGAAGTCGAAGGTCGAGGTGTAAGCAGTTGAAAGTAGTTGAAGTCGCAGTTCTCCCCTCCCCCCGCGCAGCGGGGGGAGGGGGGGCCCGCCGCGGCAAGTGCGCAGTTGCAGTTCACCCCCTTCTCCTGCAGTTCGGGAGAAGGGGGCCGGGGGGATGAGGGTTGGTTCGCCAGAGGTCATCGCCGGTCCACCGCACCATCCGGAGGAGCCGTCCATGCGCCGCACCCGCACCGCCGCAGTCCTGCTCCTTGCCGCGTCGCTCGCCGCCTGCACGGCGGACACCCCCACCGACGCCGTCCGCCAGCCGATTTCGCCGCGGCGCGCGGCCACGTGGGTCGATGGGACCTACAACAGCATCTACGGCGCGCGCTTCTACCGCGTCTACATCCCGTCCACCTACACCGGCACGCCGCGCCCGCTGATGGTGATGCTGCACGGCTGCCTGCAGGACGGCTACGACTTCGCGGCGGGCACGCGGATGAACTCGTTCGCCGAGAGCCGCAACTTCATCGTCCTCTACCCCGAGCAGGGGACGGCGTACAACGGGTCGGACTGCTGGAACTGGTACTCCACCTCCAACCAGGTGCGCGGCTCGGGCGAGCCCAGCGTGATCGCGGGGATGATCGACTGGGTGAAGGCCAACTACGCGGTGGACGGCACTCGCGTGGGCGTGGCCGGCTTCAGCGCCGGCGCGGCGATGGCCACGACCATGGCCTGCACCTACCCCGACAGGGTGCGCAAGCTGGCCGAGGTGGCGGGGATCATGTACGGCGGCGCGACGACGGCGGTGGGCGGCACCAACGCGATGCTCTACGGCAGCATCTACGATCCGAATTCGATGGGCACCGAGTGCTCGAACCGGATGGCGGCGGGCGGGCGAAGGGTGATCCCCACGCTGGTGTTCCACGGGAGCGCGGACGGCACGGTGAACGTGGTCAACGCGCACCAGACTGCGCAGCATTGGACGCAGACCAACGACCTCGCGAGCGACGGCGCCGACAACGGCAACGTGGACAACACGGCCGACGCCACGGTCAACGGCACCACCTGCCGCAGCTACACGCGCTACGACTACCGGAACAGCACGAACTCGGCGACGGTGGTGCGGAAGTACATCATCAGCGGGTTGGGCCACCGCTGGCCGGGCGGCAGCAGCGCCGGCACCTACACCGACGCCTGCGCCCCCGATGCCAGCCAGATCATCGTCGACTTCTTCGGCTTCTGAACAGCAGGGGACAGGGGACAGGGGACAGGGGACAGCCAGCAGTTCGCGGTTGCAGTTCTCCCCTCCCCCCGCGCAGCGGGGGGAGGGGCCGGGGGAGGGGGGCCGGCCGCGGCAGCACAGGTGCTGGGGCTTCCGCGCAGAAACCGCGGCCGTTTGCAGTTGAAGTTGCAGTTCCCCCCTTCTCCTGCGGTTCGGGAGAAGGGGCCGGGGGATGAGGGCCCGTCCGTTCACCGCAGAAGCCATGACCATGACGCGAACGCTGCTGGCGATCGCAGCCGCCCTGACCATGACCAGCGCCATGCCCGATGACGCCTCGTCGCAGGCCGCCGCCGCACCGTCGGCCCCGGCCGCCGGCAGCTTCGAGTGGCACACCTACACCGGGCCCGAGGGCACGCGGCGCTACCGGCTGTTCGTCCCCGCCAAGCTCGAGGCGGGCCGGCCCGCGCCGCTGGTGGTGATGCTGCACGGCTGCACGCAGGACCCCGACGACTTCGCCCGTGGCACGCGCTTCAACCACGCCGCGGCGGACGCGGGGGTGATCGTGGCCTGGCCCGAGCAGGCGCAGGCCCACCAGCCGATGAAGTGCTGGAACTGGTACGACCCCGGCCACCAGTCGCCCCGCGGCGAGCCCGCGCTGGTCGCCGCCGTCGCGCGGCAGGTGATGGCGGCGCAGAGCGTCGATCCGAAGCGCGTCTACGTGGCCGGTGTCTCGGCGGGCGCGGCGATGGCGGTGAACACGGCCGCGAGCTACCCCGAGCTGTTCGCGGCCGTGGGCACGCACTCCGGCATCTCGTACCGCGCCGCCAGCGACGTGCCGCAGGCGCTCGCCGTGATGCGCTCCGGCACCACCGACCCCGCGATCGGCGCCTACGCGCTGCAGGACGCGCTCGGCGGGCGAACGCTGCCGCTGATCGCCATCCACGGCGGCGCCGACGCGGTGGTGTTCCCCGTCAACTCGCGCCAGCTCGCCGCGCAGTGGGCCGGTGTGATGCGGCTGCAGTCCTCCGC
>DASWMA010000511.1:0-5335 GCA_036399995.1 Longimicrobium sp.
AGCGAGCCCAGGTCCCTCCCCCAGGTTGTTTTGGGGGAGGGACAGGCGCGAAGCGCCAGGGAGAGGGCCCCGGCGGGGGCGAGGCAAGCCGCATCCCCATGGATGGGAGAGCGCCGCTCCTCCCCACCGCCGGTTGAAACCGGCGGCTGACCGTCGGGAAGTCCGCCTTCGCGGACTCGCACGCAGGTGTTCGCGCGCCTCGCCGTCACCGGCCCGCAGGCGAAGTCGCCGCGAGCGAAGCGAGCCCCCGTCCCTCCCCCAGGCTGTTTTGGGGGAGGGACAGGCGCGAAGCGCCAGGGAGAGGGCCCGCGGCGGCGGCGAGGTATCCCGGCGGCCGAAGCGAACCTCGCCGGATCCGGAACGCACTCGCGCACGCGCGCACTCACGCACCTGTTCGCCCTCGATGTCTGTTTTGACGACGAAACCATGACCATGCAGCTTGACGTAGAGTCCGCCGCCGCCACCATCGCCCGCGCCGAGGCCACCGGCCGCTTCGGCGCGTTCGGCGGGCGGTTCGTGCCCGAAACGCTGATCGCCGCGCTTGACGAGCTGGCGCAGGTGTACGCCCACGCCCAGTCCGACCCCGCCTTCTGGAGCGAGCTGAACGCGCTCTGGGCCGACTTCGTGGGCCGGCCCACGCCGCTGTACCGCGCGCGGCGCCTGGGCGAGGCGTGCGGCGGGGTGGACGTGTACCTGAAGCGCGAAGACCTGAACCACACCGGCGCGCACAAGATCAACAACTCGCTGGGGCAGGTCCTTCTCGCGCGGCGGATGGGGAAGGAGCGCATCATCGCCGAGACCGGCGCCGGGCAGCACGGCGTGGCCACCGCGACGGCGTGCGCCCTCTTCGGCCTGCAGTGCATCGTGTACATGGGGGAGGAGGACGTGCGGCGGCAGGCGCTGAACGTCTACCGCATGAACCTGCTGGGCGCCGAGGTCCGCCCCGTGGGGAGCGGCACCCGCACCCTCAAGGACGCCACCAACGAGGCGATCCGCGACTGGGTGACCAACGTCCGCGACACGCACTACATCATCGGCTCGGTCGTCGGTCCCGACCCGTACCCGCGGATGGTGCGCGACTTCCAGAGCGTGATCGGCCGCGAGGCGCGCGAGCAGGTCCTGCGCGTGGAAGGGCGCCTCCCCGCCGCCGTGGTCGCCTGCGTGGGCGGCGGGTCCAACGCCATCGGGATGTTCCACCCCTTCGTGGGCGACGAGGGGGTGGAGCTGATCGGCGTGGAAGCCGCGGGCGACGGGGTGGACACCCCGCGCCACGCCGCCACCCTCACGCTGGGGAAGCCCGGCGTTCTCCACGGCTGCCTGAGCTATCTCCTGCAGGACGAGCACGGCCAGGTGGCGGCCGCGCACTCGGTGAGCGCGGGGCTCGACTACCCCGGCGTGGGCCCCGAGCACTCGTTCCTGAAGGAGAGCGGCCGCGCGCGCTATGCCTCGATCACCGACGCCGAGGCGCTCGACGCCTTCGGCCGGCTGGCGCGGCTGGAGGGGATCATCCCCGCGCTCGAGTCGGCCCACGCCATCGCCTGGCTCCTGCGCGAAGGCGCGGCGTGGAAGGGGCGCGGGCCGGTGGTGGTCTGCCTCTCGGGCCGCGGCGACAAGGACGTGGCCCAGGTGGCCGAGATGACGAGGTGAGTCGGGAAGCGGTAGCACCCGGACCGGTTTGGAACCAAAGGCGCGGGAATGCGAAGAAATCCATTGTGAACGCTGGGGTTAGCGGTTAAGCTAACGGCCTGCGTCCCCACGCCCCGACACGTCCCACCCCGCCCCATGACGGATTCGGCCACTCAAACCCTGCCCGCCGTTTCCGGCGCCGCCAGCGACGGCGCCGATCCCGACGTGCGCGCGCAGGTGCAGGAGGCGCTGCGCGGCCTGGCCAAGGCTTGGCGCGCGCACCTGCTGTACGAGGGGAGCTCGCCCGCGCTGGACCGCATCCGCGAGGGAGTGCGCGAGTCGCTGGCGCGCACCTTCGCCGGCGTTCCCTTCTTCACCGTGGCGGTGGAGGAGCGCGAGATGGTGTGGGAGGGCGTGACCGTGTACCACGGCGAAGACGCCGACCGCCCGGGGTTCGGCGGGGCGGGGCGGGCCGACCCGGCGCGCGAGAACCTGGCCTTCACCCTGTACCGCGACGGGGTGCGCGAGCTGTCGTTCCACCGCGGCTTCGAGCGCGAGGAGCTCGACGCGCTGCTGGGGGTGCTGGCCCGCGTGACCCGCGTGCGCGGCGAAGACCAGGACGACCTGCTGACCCTGCTGTGGGACCGCGACTGGTATCACCTGCGCTACCAGTACGTGGAGGCGCTCCCCGAGGGCGTGACGCTCCCCGCCGAGAGCGGCCAGACGCCGGCGGCCGTGTCGCCGCCGCAGGAAGAGCTGCAGCTGGCCAGCACGGTGTCGCCCGACGACTTCCGCGGCGCGCTCTACTTCCTCGACGCCGAGGAGCTGCGGCGGCTGGAGGGCGAGCTGGGCCGCGAGATGCGCCGCGACCTGTGGACCGACGTGCTGAACGCGCTGTTCGACCGGATGGAAGACGGCGGGGCGCTGCGCCAGGAGCAGGTCGTGGGGATCCTGGGCGACCTGCTCCCCATCCTGCTGGGCTCCGGAAAGCTCGACACCGCGGGGCTCATCCTGGGCGAGCTGGTGAAGATCGCCACCGGCCGCCGCCTGGCCGCGCCGGTGATGAAGTCGCTGCGCGGGCTGTTCGACCAGCTGGCCGACCCGGCCACGGTGGCCGAGCTGGTGCGCACGGTGGAGGGGGCGGGCGCCGCCGTCTCGGAGCAGAGCCTGGGCGCGCTGCTCACCTACTTCCCCCCCGAGGCGCTGGGCCCGCTGCTGAGGGCGGCCGAGACCACCGCCTCGCCCGCCGTGCGCCGCACCGTGCAGACCGCGGCCGAGCGGCTGGCCGGCGGCGCGCGCGAGCACCTGGCCCGGCTGCTGCTGGAGCCCGACGACGCGCTGGCCGCCGGTGCCGCCCGGCTGGTGGGCCGCCTGCGCGTGACCACCGCCGCGGGCGACGTGGCGCGCCTGCTGCGCCGCGCGGACGCGGGCACCCGGCTGGCGGCGGTGGAGGCGCTGCAGGAGCTGCGCTCGCCCACCGCCAGCGAGGCGCTCGAGTCGGTGCTCGAAGACGCCGACCCGCGGGTGCGCGTGGCCGCCGTCCGCGCGCTGAGCGCGTTGCGCTGGGCGCCGGCGAAGGCGAAGCTGGAGGCGGCGATCGACGGCAAGCGGCTGCGCGAGGCCGACCTCAGCGAGCGCATCGCCTTCTTCGAGGCGTACGGCGGGCTGGCCGGCGCCGAGGGGGTGGGGCTGCTGGAGCGCATCCTCAACGGCCGCAGCTGGCTGGGGCGCCGCGAGAGCCCCGAGATCCGCGCCTGCGCCGCGCGCGGGCTGGGGAAGATCCGCCACCCCGCCGCCGAGAAGGCCCTGAACGCCGCCGCGGCCGACCCCGACCCCGTGGTCCGCACCGCGGTGAGCCACGCCCTCAAGTCGCTGCGCCAATGAGCGATGTGCTGACTCATCCGGCCGACGCGCCCCGCAGCACCGCGCACGGCACCCCCGCCGGCCTGAGCGCCGAAGACCGCGACCTGCAGCGCAAGGGGCGCGACTTCCTCTTCGCGCTGGCCGGGGCGCTGCGCGCGCTGCAGCTGTACCCGCTCGAGAACCAGGCGGTGGTCGACGCGCTGAGCGGCCTGGAGGCCGCCGCGCTGGCGGTGCTCGACCAGGACGACGAGATGGTGGTGCGCTACGTGGGCGACTTCTTCTTCGTGAACGACGTGCGCCTGCGGGTGGACCTGGCCAGCTACGCCACCTACGGCCAGGTGGGGCGCGCGCTGCAGCGCCACCGCATCGGTCAGCTGGAGGTGTTCCGCGGGGCCGAGCGGGGGGAATGGACCGCGCTGCTGGCGCTGGTGAACGCCGAGCCCAACGAGGAGGACCCGTTCGGCGCCTTCTTCGACCGGCTGGGGCGCACCGCGGTGCTGCACCTGGGCGTGGGCCCCGACCGCGAGGGCGAGCGCGACCCCACCGGCGACAAGGGGCGGCAGATCGCCAAGCGCACCTACGCGCAGACGGTGGCGGTGGCGCGCGAGGCCATGAGCGGGCTGCGGATGGGGCGCGGGGTGAGCCTGCGGCCGGTGAAGCGCGCCGTGCAGGCGATCGTCGACCAGGTGCTCACCAACGAGGCCTCCATCGTGGGGCTCACCACGCTGCGCGACTACGACGAGTACACCTTCACCCACTCGGTGAACGTGTGCATCTTCTCGGTGGCGCTGGGGAAGAAGCTGGGCTTCAACAAGCACCAGCTGTACGAGCTGGGGCTGGGGGCGCTGCTGCACGACGTGGGGAAGGTGCGGATGCCGCTGGAGCTGATCAACAAGGCCGGCCCGCTGAGCGCCGAGGAGCTCCCCGTGCTGCAGGAGCACCCCACCGAGGGGCTGCTGTCGCTGTTCGAGATGCGTGGCCTGTCGGAGATGCCGCTGCGGGCGATGCTGGTGGCCTACGAGCATCACATGAAGGTGGACCAGACCGGCTACCCGCGCTCGGTGCGGCGGCGCGAGCCCACGCTGTTCGGGCGGATCGTGGCGGTGGCCGACGGCTTCGACGCGGCCACCACCAAGCGCAGCTACCAGGCGCAGCCCTGGCCCGCCGACAAGGTGCTGCGCGAGATGCGCGACAACCACACGCGCGGCTTCGACCCGCTGGTGGTGAAGGCGTTCGTGTCGATGACGGGGATCTATCCCGTGGGGAGCGTGGTGATCCTGGACACCTACGAGCTGGCGGTGGTGTGCCAGACCAACCCCAACCCCGAGTGCCTGCACCAGCCGATCGTGAAGGTGGTCTACGACTCGCTGGGGGTGCCCGTGGTCCCCCCGCGCACGGTGGACCTGTCCGAGATCGACCCGGCCACCGGCCGGGCGCGGCGCAGCATCATCAAGACCACCGACCCGGAGCGGTACGGAATCAATGTCGGTGACTACTTCGTCTGACCCGTCGGCCCTGGCGCGCGCCTTCCACGCGGCGCGCGGCGAGGGGCGCGCGGCGCTGGTTCCCTACGTCACCGCCGGCCACCCCACCCCCGCCGGCACCGCCGCCATCCTCCGCATGCTGGCGGACGAGGGGGGCGACGTGATCGAGCTGGGCGTTCCCTTCAGCGACCCCCTGGCCGACGGACCCACCATCCAGCGCTCCTCCTTCCGCGCCATCGAGCAGGGGGTGGACCTGCCGTGGACGCTGGCCGCGCTGGCCGAATTCCGGCGCGAGCGCGACACGCCGGTGGTGCTCTTCACCTACCTGAACCCGGTGCTGCACCACGGGGTCGACCGCTTCC
>DASWMA010000512.1:0-8763 GCA_036399995.1 Longimicrobium sp.
ATCCAGCGGGTGTACTGCTCGACCATCCGCGGGTGGCCGTGCCGGGTCTTGGCGAGCGCCTGGTCGTAGTACGGGAGCGCCTCGTCGCCACGGCCGGCCTGCACCAGGACCTCGGCGGCGCGCCAGTCCACCCGCCACACCTCGGGGTGGTCTTCCACCAGCGACGCGAACACCGCCGCCGACGAGCGCCACACCGGCGTCCGCAGCCAGGTGCGCGCCGCGGCCACCCCCAGCAGCACCACCGCCACCCCGGCCGCCACCCGCCGGACGTCCCGCGGCCGCCGCCGCACCGCCGCCACCAGCGGCGGCGCCAGGAACACCAGCGCCGCCGAGGGAAGGTACAGCGTGCGCTCGGCCAGCATCACCCCGGTGGCGAAGGGGAAGTGCGACACCGGGAACACCGTCACCGCCAGCCAGAGCACCGCCGCGCTCACCCAGCGCGCGCGGTTCCACGCGCGCACCGCCACCGCCGCCAGCGCCGGCATCAGCGCCAGCGAGGCCCACACCCGCGGGTCGCCCCAGCCGGGCACGTCCAGGGTGGCCGGGGCCCACTCGGCGCTCAGGTCGGCGGGCCAGAAGAAGAGGCGCAGGTACTCGGGCCACAGCCGCACCGCCAGCGCCCACCGCTCCACGGTGCCCAGGTCGGCCAGGAAGGCGGCGGGCGAGTCGCCCAGCACCCGCCCCAGCACCGCGCGCCGCAGCAGCAGGTAGGCGCCCACCGTGGCCGCCAGCACCGCGACGATCCCCAGGTTGCGGCGGAGGATCGCCCCCACGCCCGTCCGCTCGCCGCGCGAGCGGAGCGCGTCGAGCACCACCACCGCGCCGGGGAGCGTCACCGCGATCTCCTTGCTCCCCATGGCCAGCATCGCCAGCCCGGCGATCGCCGCCATCCGCGCGGCGGAAAGGTGCCGGGCGCCCAGGTACACGCAGCAGGCGGCCAGGTAGAAGAGGGCGGCCAGGATCTCGGCGCGGCCCACCACGTTGGCCACCGCCTCCACGTGCAGCGGGTGCACGGCGAACACGGCCGCCCCCAGCGCCGCGCCCCGGGGGCCGGCGCCCAGGCGCAGCAGCATGGCCGCCAGCAGCGCGGTGGCGCAGGCGTGCAGCAGCAGGTTGGCGGCGTGGAAGGCGGCCGGCGCGTCGCCGTGCACCGCCCACTGCAGCGCCAGGGTGAGCAGGGTGACGGGGCGATACAGCGACCGGGTCTCGGGCCAGTACGGCCCCAGCAGCACCGCGCGCAGGTTGCCCAGCCCGTGCACCACCGGGTTGTGCGCCACCACCGCCCCGTCGTCCACCGCGTAGCCGTTCGCCAGCGCGTTCAGGTACACCAGCACCGCCAGCAGCGCGGCGCCCAGCACCACTGCACCGCCCACCCGGCGCTCCGTCCAGAAAGCCTTGCCCGTCATCGGCAGCGTGGATGATGAACGGGGGCGCGGGCGGATGCGCGGCCCCCCACCGATGCATGTTGCAGGAGTTCGTGCAGGATGGGAACCCGGCGCCCCGCCCCCCACGCACGCATGTTTGCCCCCAAACCTCGGGCAGACATGCACTTGCGACCGTTTGCAGCGGGCTGGAACGCCCGTTGCCCGTACAGGGGCCGGAGCCCGGCCGACGCCCGGCTCCTCACCGCCCGCCCTCCCGGAGACCTTCCCATATGCGCGCCCGCAGAGATACCGCCGGCTTTACCCTGATCGAGCTGATGATCGTGGTCGTGATCATCGGCATCCTGGCCGCGCTGGCGATCCCGCGCTTCAGCGTCGCCTCGCACAAGAGCAAGGAAAAGGAAGGCGACGTCTTCCTGAAGCAGGTCTACACGCTCCAGCAGGCCTACTACGCGCAGCACGGCGACTGGGCCGTCTCCCTCACCGACCTGGCGACGGTGGGGTTCGAGCCGCCCACGCGGATGCAGCACTACACCCTCCCCGGGGCCGGCGCATACGACCTCCCGCTCTGCCTCCGGTCCACGGGCTCGTGGAACAACCGGCAGGTGGACGAAGACGGCGTCATCGACGACTGCCCGTGACACCGCCGCCGGCCGCGTGAACGGGCCGGGACGGACGATCACCCCGCCACCGCGATCGCGAAAGGGCCGCCCACCACCCGGGCGGCCCTTCGCGCGTCGGTACCCGCCGCCGCGGCGGCGTCTCTCCCCGGCGGGGGACGATGCGGGGGAGGGGTGATCCCGAATTGCTGCGCATCGCTCCGGATCGAGTGCAGCCAAAGATGTCTCCTACGACGTTGCCGGGCATCGTTCCGGTTCCAGGGACTGAAGAATCTCACACAGAGCAGCAGAGAACGCAGAGGAGACTGGTTGTTCTCTGCTTTCTCTGCTGCTCTGCGTGAGACATGTCCTTCGGGATCTTCATTCCGGAACGATGCTCTGTAACACGGTATCATACCGAATTGCAGCGCATCGTTCCGGATGGAGTCCGGCAAAGACGTCTCATGCCAGCTCCCCGTGATCAGTGGCTGGATCAAAACAGCTGGGGTCACACGGAGACGCGGAGCAGAACGGAGGAAACGGAGAACTTCGTCGTAGTTCCTCCGTTTCCTCCGTTCTGCTCCGTTCCTCCGTGTGACCGCTGTTGCAGTAAGCGTTGGCCGGATTCGGTCTCACGCAGGAGGTGGCAGAGGCAGCAGGGAACGGCGGTCGACCTCTGCTGCCCCCTTCCTGGGATCTTCAATCGGCCCGGCCCCGGACGATCTCCGTAATCTGCCTTCGATCGCCGTGACGGGGAACCACGGGCACTCCGTCCCGCCTCCACGTCCCCTCTTCCACCGTGCCCGGTGTTCACCCGCGGGTCACCGGCGCCGGCACGGCACGCACCAGGGGAGGCGCGGGCCGGCGGTCTTGCAGGCTGCACGAAGTCGTGCAGGATCGCACGGGCGAGCAGGCCGGAGGCGGGGGGTGGGAGAGGGGAAAACCGTTGCGGCTGCTGGGTTTTCGCGCGGTGCAACAGGATGGTATGCCCGTTGCCTTTTCCAGGGCCCAGCAGCACGCAGCAGTGCTGGTTTCCCCCAACTCCTCCGGAGAGTCAGACCCATGCGCAAGATCCGCAACAACAAGGGCTTCACCCTGATCGAGCTGATGATCGTGGTCGTGATCATCGGCATCCTGGCCGCCCTCGCCATCCCCCGCTTCTCGAAGGCGTCGGACCGCGCCAAGGAGAAGGAGGCCGACGGCGTGCTCAAGCAGATCTACACCCTGCAGCAGACCTACTACGCGCAGCACGGCGACTGGGCCGCCACCGTGACCGACCTGGAGACGGTGGGCTTCGAGGCGCCGACCACGCTGAAGAACTACACGTGGGCCGCCGACAACAGCATCGACGATCCGGCCCCCTGCCTCGCCAAGTCGCCGAGCGGCGCCACGCACAGCAACCGCCAGATCGACCTGACCTCGGGCGAGATCACCGACGCGGCCAGCTGCTGACGCTTCGCCGGGCCGTGTGATTCGCGGGACCGTGTGAACCGAGAGAAGCCGGGGGCCTCCCCCCGGCTTCTCCCTTTCCCGGAAAGCGGCGGGCAACGACCGCCGCGGCACGCCGGGTAACCGAAGGAACTTCCGAATGGCCTCTTCCGTCGCCGAACTGAAACGAGCCGGCACCGCCGCCCGCGCACCCGCCGAAGACGACGCCTCCGGGCGCCCGGCGGGAAGCCGCACGCGCGCGGTGCTCCTGCTGCTGCTGGCCTGCGGCGTGGTGCTGCGGGTGCTCCAGTACGCGGTGAACCGCTCGCTCTGGCTCGACGAGGGGCTGCTGGTGTCCAACATCCTCCCCCGCACCTGGGCCGGGCTGCTCGAGCCGCTGCACCGCGGCCAGACCGCCCCGCTCGGCTTCATGGCGGTGGAGAAGGCGCTGGCCGGCGTGCTGGGCCCGTCGGAGCTGGTGCTGCGCCTGGTGCCGCTGCTGGCGGGGGTGGCCGCGCTTCTCCTGTTCCCCCGCGTGGCCCGCCGCTACGTGAGCCGCGGCGCGGTGCCGCTGGCGGTGGGGCTGGTGGCGCTGGCGCCGTTCCTGATCTATTACTCGTCGGAGGTCAAGCAGTACTCGCTCGACGCGCTCTGCACCGTGGTGGTGCTGGGCTTCGCCGCGCGGCTCGCGCGCGACCCGCACCACCGCCGCACGGCCGTGATGTTCGGGGTGTTCGGCGTGGTGGCGGTGTGGTTCTCGCAGCCGGTGGTGTTCATGCTGGGCGGCACCGGGCTGGTGCTGGGCGTGCGCGCGCTGCGCCGGGGCGACCGGCGGGCGCTGGCGCCGCTGGCGGCCTGCGCCGCGGCGTGGCTGGCCTCGTTCGCGGGCTCGTACCCCGTGTCGCGCAACCAGGTGGCCGACCCCGAGTACATGAAGGCGTTCTGGGAGTCCGGCTTCCTCCCCCTCCTTCCCGGCACGCTGCACGAGTGGACCTGGCTCCCCCGCATGCTGGGCCGCCTCTTCCGCGAGCCGATGGGGGTGATGGGCGAGCCGTCCAGCGCCGCGGTCGAATACCTGAACGTGGCGGGCGCGGTGGCCGGGGGGCTGGCCTTCGCCGCCGGGTGCGTGTGGGCGTGGCGGCGGCGCCGCTTCCGGGCGCTGCTCCTGCTGGCCCCGCTGGGGCTGGCGCTGTGCGCCAGCGCGGCGCGCGTGTACCCGCTGGGCGCGCTGCAGCTTTCCACCGGCCGCGTGCTGGTGTACCTGGTGCCCGTGCTGGCGCTGGTGATGGCGCAGGGCGCGGTGGCCATCCGCCGCGCGCTCCCCGGCCGCGCCGGGACGGCCGCCTTCGCCGCGGTGGTGGCGGTGATGTTCCTCCCGTCGGTGTCGTACGCGACGCTGGCCGTGCCCCAGGTGCGCTCCGAGGTGAAGCCGCTCCTCCGCTACGTGAACGAGCAGCGCCGCCCGGGCGACGTGATGTACGTGTACTACAACGGGCAGGCGGTGTTCGAATACTACGCCCCCCGCTACGGGTGGAACCGCTCCAACACGGTCGCCGGCGCCTGCGCGCGCTTCAACCCCGAGCTCTACGTGGACGACCTGGCGCAGCTGGCCGGGCGCGAGCGGGTGTGGGTGCTGATGGTGTCGGGATCTCCCCTTCCCTTCGCGCACGAACGGCGGCTGCTGCGCGAAGACCAGGTGATCCTGGGGATCCTGAACATGATGGGAACCTCGCGCGAGCGGCAGCGCGCGGTGGGTGCCGAGCTGCACCTGTACGACCTGACCGCCTCGAAGGGCGGCGTGGAGCCGTTCCAGATGAAGCTCCCGCCGCTGCGCCGGGAGCCGCAGGACGACTGCCGCGGATCGTGGGAATGGCGCAACCAGCTTCAGTGAGCAAAGGGACGTGACGGTGGCGGAAGCGGAGGGTGCGGCGCCGGAGTTCACCTACTCGGGCGAAGAGCTGGACGCGCTGGGCGAGGCGCGCAACTACTACGGCTGGATCTCGTCGCGCTTCGCCCCCTACCTGGGCGAGCGGATCGTGGAGGTGGGGGCCGGGATCGGCACCTTCACCGCCCAGCTGCTGGCGCGCCGCCCCGGGGGGCGGATCACGGCCATCGAGCCGGCCGAGAACAACTTCCCGCGGCTGGCGCGGCGCTTCGCCGCCGACCCGCGGGTGACCCCGCTGCACGGCTACCTCGACGGCGCCGTGCCCGACGGCTCGGCCGACGCGGTGGTGGCGGTGAACGTGATGGAGCACGTGGAAGACGACGCCGGCTTCCTCCGCGCCTCGGCGGCCGCCACGGCCCCGGGCGGGCACGTCCTCCTCTTCGTCCCTGCCGTGCCCGCGCTGTTCGGCTCGTTGGACGAGGCGTTCGAGCACTGCCGCCGCTACACGCGGCGCGAGCTGGGCGAAAAGCTGCGCGCGGCGGGGCTCGAGCCGGTGAGCGTGCGCTACATGAACTTTCCCGGGATGCTGGCGTGGTGGCTGTGGGCGAAGGTGCTTCGCCGCCGCACCATCACCGACCGCGACGCCCGGACGTACGACCGCTGGGTGGTGCCGCTGGTGCGCGCGGTGGAGACCGCCGTCCCCCCGCCGATCGGCAACGGGCTGCTGGCGATTGCGAGAAAACCCCTGGAGCAAGAGGGATGATCGGATGAGCGACTTCGGACTGACCCTGTCGGTGGTGGTGCCCGTGTACAACGAGGAGACGCTGGTGCGCGCCTCCATCGAGCGCCTGCGCGCCGTGCCGCTGCGCCTGGAGGTGATCTGCGTGGACGACGCGTCGAAGGACGGGAGCCGCGCCGTGCTGGAGCAGCTGCACCGCGAGGGGCTGGTGGACGTGCTGCTGGCCCACCCCGAGAACCGGGGGAAGGGCGCCGCCGTGCGCGCCGGCGTCGAGCACGCCACCGGCGACGTGGTGGTGATCCACGACGCCGACCTGGAGTACGACCCCTTCGACCTGCCGCACCTGCTGCAGCCGATCGCCGACGGACGGGCCGACGCCGTGTTCGGGAGCCGCTTCACCGGCAGCCCGCGCCGGGTGCTGTACTTCTGGCACCGCTTGGGGAACGGGCTGCTGACGCTGCTGTCGAACATGATGACCGACCTGAACCTGACCGACATGGAGACCTGCTACAAGATGGTCCGCACGGACCTGCTGAAGCAGCTCCCCCTCCGCACGCAGCGGTTCGGGATCGAGCCCGAGCTCACCGCCCGCCTGGCGCAGGCGCGCGCCCGCATCTACGAGGTGCCGATCTCGTACTACGGCCGCACCTACGACGAGGGGAAGAAGATCGGCTGGAAGGACGGGATCGCCGCCTTCTGGCACATCGTGCGGGCCAACGTGCTCGCGCCGCGGGTTCCGCGCTACAGGCCGGCGCAGGAGACGCACGGCCTCCCGCGCCCGGCCGCCGCCCCCCGCCCGGCCTCGCCCGCCGCCGAGGCGGTGCTGGCCGCCTGCTGACGGGCTCCCCCTCCCCCATCCCCCCGCACCCCGAGCCGACGATGGCACCCGAGCTCTCGATCGTCCTCCCCTGCTACCGCGCCGAGGCGCTGGCCCGCCGCTCGGTGGCGGAGCTGTGCGCGTACCTGGCCCCCCTCCCCCCCGCTTCGTGGGAGATCGTGGTGGTCGACGACGGCGGCGGCGACTTCGGCCCCGAGTGGGACGAAGCCGGGCCGGTGCGCGTGGTGCGCCTCCCCCGCAACCGCGGCAAGGGCGCGGCGGTGGCGGCCGGGATGGCCGCGGCGCGCGGGCGGGCCCGGGTGTTCACCGACATCGACCTCCCGTACGACGCCGAGCTGATCGTGGTGGCGGCCGAGTACGTGCTGAACCGGGGCTTCCACCTGGTGGTGGGCGACCGCAGGCTCCCCTCGTCGTCGTACCACGAGGAGGTGGGGTGGGCGCGGCGGCTCGCGTCGTCGGTGGCCTCCACCTTCATCGGGCGGCTGGTGACGGGCGGCTTCTTCGACACCCAGTGCGGGCTGAAGGCGGTGCGCGGCGACGTGGCCGGGGTGCTCTTCCCGCTGCTCAGGATCCAGCGCTTCGCCTTCGACGTGGAGCTGATCTACGTGTCGCTGCTGCACCGGCTCGACATCAAGCGCATCCCGGTGCGCCTGCGCCGCAACGACCAGTCGAGCGTGAGCATCGTGCGCGACTGCACGCGCGCGGCGGTGGACGTGCTGCGCATCAAGTACCACCAGCTGCGCGGCGAGTACACCTCGCGCGCCCTGCACCAGCTGGTGGCCGACGAGTTCCGCGCGGTGCACGCCGGCGTGGCCGGCCCCGCGCCGGGCGCCGCGCCGGTGCTGGTCCCCATGGCCGCGCCCGCCGCCGCCCCGCACGCCGAGCCCCTGCTCACGTGGAGCTGACGCCGGCCCACCGCCACCCCGCCGCACGCACGGCCCCGGCTCACGGGGCCGTGCGTGCATCGGGGCCCGTGCTGCTGCTGGTGCTGGCGCTGCTGGTGTACCGCCCCTGGATCGCCGCGCCGTTCAGCACCCTCGACTTCGGCGAGTTTCTCCCCCTGCTGCGGGCGCACGGCCCGGTGGGGGGCTTTCTCGCGCTGGTGCGCTACTTCGCCGGCCACGGCCGGTCCACCTGGCTCACCTACGGCTTCATCTCGTTCAACTGGCTGGTGGTGGGCGACTGGGCCCACGGGTGGGACCTGCTGCGCTTCGTGCTGATGCTGGGGGTGGTCGCGCTGGCGTACCGGCTGATGCGGCGGCTGGGGTGCTCGCGCACCGGCGCCACGGCCGGCGCGGCGCTGCTGGTGGTGGGCTCGCCGGCGCAGGGGGCGTGGACGCGGATGACCGGCGAGCCGCTGGGGCTGGCCGCGCTGCTGGGGGCTTCGCTGCTGGCGCTGGACTACCGCGCCGCGCGCCGCTGGCTGCCGCGCGCGGCGGCCATCGCGCTGCTGGTGGCCGCCGCGGTGATGGCCAAGGAGGTGCTGGCGGTGGGCGCGCTGCCGGTGGTGGTGCTCGCCGCCTGCTGGCGCCCCGGGCGCGGCCTGCGGCCGCCGCGGCTGGACCGGCGCACCGTGGCGGTGGTGGGGCTGGTCTCGGCCGCCGTGGCGGCGACCGCCGTGATCGTGCTGGCCACGCTCGCACGGGTGGAGGCCGACGGCTACGCCCAGTCGTACGGGCGCGCCGCGCTCACCACCTTCCGCTACCGGCTCTACCTGCGCTTCATGGGGCTCCCCCTCACCCGCACCGGCCCCGACGCCGTGCGCATGGTGGCGGCGCTGCTGGGCTCGGTGGCGGCGCTGGGGTGGGCGCTCCTCCTCCACCGCGCCCGCACCCGCGACACCCGGCTCCTTTCGCTCCTGCTGCTGCTGCTGGTGCCGGCGATGGGGGCGG
>DASWMA010000513.1:0-4411 GCA_036399995.1 Longimicrobium sp.
CACCAGCTCGTTCCACGGGATCCCCTCGGGCGGCAGCCCGCGCTGCAGCTGGTACGGCCGCCAGCGCACGGTCGCCTCTACGCCCTCCTCGTCCAGCACCCGCTTCAGCCGCCGCTCCCCGATCCAGCACCACGGACACGCCACGTCCGCGAACAGGTCGATGATCATCCCCGGTCTCCCTCCAGAAGTGGACCGGGCCGCCGCGCACGAACCCGGCCATGGCTCCGTCACCGCGCCCCAGGGGCGGGGTCTGCGCGCCGCGGGGGGAAAGGGCGGGCGCCTCGTCGTGGCGGAGCGGCGGTCGTCTGCCGCGGGGGCGCTCCCGACTCGCCGGGCGGGATGGGTTCCTCACCTGGCGAACCGGCGCAGCAACGCTTCCAGGCCCGCCTCGAAGATCGGCCCGACGCCGTGGGGGTGCTTCAGATGATCGCCCTGGGCCAGCACGGCGACACCATGCGTGTAGGCCCAGAGCACGTTCACCACGAGGAGCGGGTCGCCGGGCTCCAGAACGCCCTGGCTCTGCGCGTCCTGGACCCCTCGCACCAGCACCCCGAACGCCGCCAGGGCCGCGTCGCTCGAGAACGCGAAGCCGGAGACCTCCGCAGGCTCCGCGATCCCGGGTTGCTCGCGCTTCAGGGCACCGGAGAACATCAGGTGGAAGAAGTTCTCCTCCTCCAGAGCGAACTGGACGTAGGCGGAGAGACCCGCGCGCAGCCGGGCCAGCGGCTCGGTGTGCAGCGCCACGCCGGCGGCGATACGCTCGCCCAGCCGGCGAAAGCCGAGCTCGCCCACCCGCGCCACCAGCTCCGCCTTGTCGGCGAAGTAATGGTACGGGGCAGCCCGCGACACCCCGGCGCGCCGGCCCAGCTCGCGGAGCGACAGCGCCTCCAGCCCGCGGGTCGCGATGATCTCCGCTGCCTCGACCAGGAGGATTTCTTCAAGGTTCTGCTTGCGAGGCGGCACACGAGCTCCCTAACTTGACACTGTCAGAAAACGGGGTAGCTTTCCGTAATCCTCTCGTTTACCCCTCACCGTCCTCCCCTTCGAGGCCGATGTCACGGCGGGCCCTGCTCTTCCTGCTCGCGCTCGTCCTGGTGCTCGTCGCCTTGCGCCAGCCTTACGTGTGGCGAATGGTGACCCTGCGGCGCCCCGACGTCGAGGACTACCGGGCGATGCCCACGCGCCCGATCGCGCCTGCACCCCGGCCGGCGCCTTTCACCGCGGCGCCCGATCCGGCGTGGGTCACCCGCGTCCCCTTCGACGCGGCCGGCGGGCGGATCACCAGCCAGGCGGAGCTGGACGCGTTCCTCGGCGCCCAAGGTACCACCGCGTTCATCGTGGTGCACGACGGGAAGCTGATCGACGAACGGTACTACCAGGGCTACGGGCGCGACTCGCTGTTCAAGGCGTTCTCGATGTCCAAGTCCGTGCTGTCGGCGCTCATCGGGATCGCGCAGGGCGAAGGCGTGCTCCGGATCTCCGACACCCTCGGCGCGCACCTGGACCTGGCGGGCAACCGGGCGCTGGCCGGCGTGACGCTGGAGCAGCTCGCCGACAACGTGGGCGGGCTGCGCTACCGCCGGGGCGACGCGCCCTGGAAGGAGCAGCCGCGGATGTACTACACCGCCGACGCCCGCGGCTACGTTGCGGGCGCGCGGGTGGTGCGTGCGCCGGGAACCACCTTCGAGCCCGACGAGCTGAGCCCGCTGCTGCTGGCGCACGCCCTGGAGCGGGCGCTGAGGCGGCGCCACCCCGGGATCACCCTTTCCGGCTACGCCGAGCAGCGGCTCTGGCAGCCGATGGGGGCACGGTACGGGGCGCTCTGGACCCTCGACCGCACGGGCGACGGCCTGGAGAAGACCGAAAGCGGACTGGTTGCCCGCGCCGTAGACCTGGCGCGCTTCGGGCAGCTGTACCTGGACGGCGGCGCCGCGGGCGGCCGGCAGGTGGTGCCCCGCGAGTGGGTCGAGGCCAGCACCACCCCGCCCGCCGGGGGAGCCCCCAACCGCTTCGACGACGGCTTCCACCGCAGGCTCTGGTGGGGGCGGGAGCGCCCCGGCCAGCAGAGGTTCGACTTCTACGCCAACGGCCATTTCGGACAGCGCATCTACGTGAGCCCCGACAAGCGGCTGGTGCTGGTGCGGATGGGAAGCGCCTCCGGCACGGTCAACTGGACGGCGGTGCTGTCCCGGATCGCACAGGGCTGGCCGGCCGCCAGGCAGGGCCGAGCCGCGGCCGGACCGGCACCCGTGCCCGACCTTCGCTCTCAGCAGGTCCCCGATCCACCCCAGTCCACGCGATCCAGACCATGACCGAGCCACGCGTTCCCGCAGCCCCCGCCCCCAGCGCAACTGCACCGCACGACCGGCCGCGCCGTTCGCCACGCACCGCCCGCCGGGTGGGCGGCATGGCGGCGGGCGTGCTGCTGGCCGCGGCCGCGGGGTGCCTGCCCATCCCCCACAGCCACGTGCGGCAGCCGGAGATCGCCGTGCGCGTGAGCGGCCCGGCGGGACGTCCCGTCGCGGGCGCCACCGTTTACGTCTATGCGGCGGATTACGTGGGCGGCAGGGTGCACCACCAGGAAACCGCGCTCACCGACTCGTTGGGCCGGATCGCGTTTCCCAGGCTGACCGAGTTCCACCCGATCCTGTTCCTGATGGTCGACGCCGACGGGCCGTACCAGTGGGCGTGGTGCGCGGAGGCGCCCGGCTTCGGGCCGGAGCGAGGGTCGCTGCGGGGCATCGCCCCGGCGGAGCTCTCCGTGGTCTTCACCGAGGCCGGCCGCGAAGACCGGTGCCCCAGGAATCCGACGTATCTCCACGAGCTGGGCCTCCCGCGGCGCGTCCACCCGGACACGGTCCGAGAGAACCAGGCGGTGGAGGTCAGGCCATAGCTCCTGATCCACGGGCCGGCTGTCTGCTTTCCCAGGCGTCTGCCCGTTCACGCGAGATACCGGGCATGGCTTCATCCCGGCCGTTCTCTTCCAGCGGGTCGAGGCGCCGCCGCCGGGTATGCGGCAGAAGCCCCGCCGGACCGTCGGTCCGCCGGGGCTTCGCTGGCCCGCCCGCACCCGTCCGCCGGTGGCGTTCCTTTACCGGCTGGCCTGCGCCGTGGCGCCGCGCCGGGAGGCGATCAGCCGGTAGATGGCATCCAGCGCCGGATCCTGACCCGCGAAGTAGGCGCGGGCGGTGAGCTGCACCGGCGCCTCGGGGCTCATCTCGCGGCGGCGATCGCCGGGGGCGCTGAGCTGCCACTTCACCGCGGTCAGCTCGCCCTGCGTGCCGCTGTAGGGGAGCACCACGCTCACGGGGTCGCCGTACAGGTTGCAGCACTCGCTGCTGGCCTCGCCCACGAACACCGGGTTGGTCAGCCGCTCCAGGTCGGTGACGAAGTTGCCGGCGGCCGAGAAGGTGCGCCGCCCGATCAGCACCCACACCTGCCGCCCCTGCACGCGGCTCCAGGCGATCAGCGTGCGCAGCAGCTCGTTGTAGAGCTGCGTGGTGCCGCCGTTGTTGTGGCGGATGTCCACGATCAGGTTCCCGGCCTTCGCGGTGTCCACCACCTCCCACAGCCGGCGGCCGTACGCGGCCAGCGTCTCGTCCGAGCCGTTGCGCAGGTTGTTCACCTGCACGTACAGCGCGTCGTGCTCGGGAACCGGCTGGTGCCAGAACGTCTGCGCCAGGTTGCGCAGGAACATCGGCGCGGCCACCCCCGGCGGCGCCACCATGCGGTCCTGCCTCCCGGCGCGCGCGCTGTCGCGGGTGGCCAGCATCACCGTGCGCTCGGCCTGCCCCGGCAGCTGCACCGTCAGGCGCACGGAGTCGACTCGCTGCGTGGCGCCGATCCCCTTCAGCCACGCCGTCTCGGCGAGCGTCGACACCCCCCACAGGTGCTGCATGTCGCCGTCCACGCTGCGCCCCTCGCTGGCCCTCCGCAGCGCCGTGTCGGCCGGCAGGGGGCCGAACGCCACCACACGCGCCCCCTGCAGGTGCCGGTACGCCGAGTCGGCCTCCATGATGAACACCCCCTCGGGGAAGGCATAGAGCCGCACGGGGAGGTAGCGGTTCCCGGGCGGGTTCCAGAGCGCCACGTGCCCCTGGTGCAGCACGGCCAGCATGCGGTTCATCCCCACGAAGATCTCCTCGTCGGAGAGCCGGGGGACGTCGCGCTTCAGCGCCTGGTAGCGGCGGACGAGCTCGGCGGGGAAGGGCGCGTCGCGGTAGTCGGGGTTGACGCGCTTCACCTCGTCGTACAGGAAATCGATGTCGCGCACCCATCCCTCGTCGCGCGTCCACCCCTGCCGGCTCGGCCGCCCGATCAGCTCCAGGAACTCCGGGTCGTTCCGCAGCGAGGCCCACGCCGGCTGGTCGTACAGCGACGTGCGCCAGAAGCCGTGGCGCTCGCCGATCAT
>DASWMA010000514.1:0-3168 GCA_036399995.1 Longimicrobium sp.
CCCATGGCGGGACCGGCCCCTTCGCGCGTCACCCCGATCCCCGCCCCGCGCTACGGCCGCGCGGTCAGCGACAGGCGCAGGGTGCGCTTGGCGCCGGGCATGATCTTGTTGTTGCCGTGGCTGGTGGCGTAGTACCGCTCGTCCAGCAGGTTCTCCACGTTCACCTGCGCGCCCAGCGAGCTGGTCAGGCGCACGAACAGCGCGCCGTCGGCCCGGGTGAAGGCGGGGAGCGTGACCGTGTTGTCGATGGCGGCGAAGATGTCGCTCTGCCGCACCACGCCCAGGCCCACCCCCAGCGCCCGCGTCACCTGCACGCGGTTCCACAGGCTGAGCGTGTGGTGCGGCACCAGCGGCACCTTCGCGCCCGCCTTGGCCGCGCTGGTGGCGCTCACGATGCGCGCCCGCTGGCTGGCGAACCCGCCCACCACCTGCCAGGCCCGCGTGATGTTGCCGCTGGCGCCCAGCTCGAAGCCGGTGGTGCGCTGCTCGCCGGTCTGCACCACCCTGGTGGGGTCGGCCGGGTCGGGCGAGGTGGTGTTGGTGCGGTCGAGCCGGTAGACCGCCGCGGTCAGCGACAGGTTGGGGCGCACGTCCCACTTGGCGCCCACCTCGCGGTTGGTGAACTGCTCCGGCTCCAGCGTCTGGGTGGTGGCCGTCAGCGAGCTGAACTGGTCGCCCGAGCTGGGCAGGTAGCTCACGCTATAGGTGCCGTACACGCTCACCGGCTGGGAGGGCTTCAGCACCAGCCCCGCGCGCGGCGACCACAGCTCGTCGCGGCGCGAAAGCTGGTCGCCGCTGCGGTGGTTGGTGAAGTCCACCTCGAAGCGGTCGTAGCGGATCCCCGCCACGGCCTGCAGCCAGCGGGTGAGCTGGGCCTGCTCCTGCAGGTACACCGCGGCCACCGTGGCCACGCTGCGGTTGTCGGCGTCGGTCGCGCTCTGCCGGAAGGTGATGGGGGTGCTCACCGTGGGCGAGCCGAACGGCACCTGCACCGAGGTGGCGGTGTTGTTGTAGTACCCCGTCTCGCGGAAGTTGCCGGTGCGCTGCCGCCCCACCTCGGCGCCCAGCAGCACGGTGTGCCGCACCGAGCCCGTGCCCACGCTGGCCACCAGGTCGGTCTGGTTGAACCAGTTGCGGCGGTCGGTGGCGTTGTTGTAGGCGCTCAGCGCCACCATGCTCCCGTCGGCGTTCACCGCGCCGGGGAAGGAGTTCTGGTAGAACTTGTCGTAGTCGGCGAAGCGCGCGCGGTTGCGCAGGGTGAGCGCGCCGGCGGTGTGCTCCACCGTAGCCTGCGCGGCGTGCACCCGCACCTCGCTGTGGCTGGCGTCGGGGTTGCCGAAGAAGGTGGTCACGGGAGCCGTGGACGGGCGCCCCTGGAACGAGGGGATGCCGCGGTCCACCGTGCGCCGGTCGCTGAACAGCTCGTACCCCGCGTCCACCCGCGTGCGCCCCAGCGACACGGAAAGGGTGGGGTTGATGCCGTGGCGGCGCAGCGACGCCTCGTCGCGGAAGCCGCCCGAGCGCTCCCACATCCCGTTGAAGCGCGCGGCCACCGTGCCGCTGAGCGCCTGCCCCACGTCCACCGTGGTGCGCCGGTGGTTCCACGACCCCGTCTCGGCGGTGAAGGCGCGCACCGGCGCCCACCCGGCCTGCTTGCTCACCCGGTTCAGCACGCCGCCGCCGCCCCCGCGGCCGAAGATCATGGCGTTGCTCCCCTTGAGCGCCTCGACCCGCTCCACGTTGTACAGGTCGCGCAGGTACTGCGCGTCGTCGCGCACGCCGTCCACGAAGAAGTCGGCGGTGCTGCTGTTGCCGCGGATGGTGGGGGCGTCGCGGTGCCCCTCGCCCTGGCCCATGGTGATGCCGGGAACGTAGCGGACCACGTCGGCCATCCCCTGCATGCTCTGGTCGGCGATCACCTCGCTGGTCACCACGCTCACCGACTGCGGCGTGTCGCGCAGCGGCGTGTCGGTCCTGGTGGCCGTGCTGCTGCGCACCGCGCCGTAGCCGGTGCTGCGCCGGGCCACCACGCCCAGCGTGCTCAGCGTGTATTCGCCGGTGCCGGGCACCACCACCGCGGTGCGCACGCCGCTGAAGCGCGCCGACAGGCCGGTGCCCTCCAGCAGCCGGCGCAGCGCCTCGGCGGCGGTGTAGCTGCCGCTCACCGCGTGCGACCGCATCCCCGCGGCGGCCGCGGCGTCGAGCTGCACGCGCACGTCGGCCTGCCGCGCGAACTCGCCCAGCGCGTCGGCCAGCGGCAGCGCGGGGATGCTGAAGGTGACGCGGACCAGCGTGTCGCCCGCGGCGGTGCGCGGCGTGGTGGGCGCGGCCAGCGCCAGCCGCGTGGGGCGGGCGGCCTGGGCCACGGCGGAAGCGCTGCACAGCACGCACAGCGTGCCGGCGGCGGAGAGCAGCAGTCGCATATCGGTCATTGGCAGATCAGGTTGAGAACGATTCTCAACCGCATCTTACAACCTGCGACCACTCGACGCAAGAAGGATTTCGATGAGCCGATGCAAGGTGGAATCTGGCCTGAAAGCCGATAATCATTATCGAAACACGTAACGACATACTGCGTAATCATTTGCAGCGAGACGAGCCCGCGCGGGATACACCCGGCGGGCTCATTTCGGGTTTTTCGTCGATCTGGTTGAACCTGACCACCGGACGTCCGGACGCGCCGTCACGGTTCCGACGATTGCGTCAGCGCCGGGCTCGTCGACGAGTGGCTGCAGGTTCGGAATGAGCTGAGTATCGAAATTTTTTGTGGAACACCCCTTCCGTCGTTCACCTGGTGTCTGCTGCGCGTGAACGCATCGTCAACAGCGTCATCAGGGGAACCCGGAGCGCCTCCGCAGCTTCCTTGCGTCACCCCAGCCTCGTGGATGCGGTGCACCCCATCGTCGCCCAAATCCTCGATGCGGAGGAGGTGCACGGCCGCTGGGCTCGCCTCATCGCCCCCTGATCGAGCCGTTGAGACAGCTGAGCCTTTCACGATTGCCGAAGGGTAGAGGGGGGCTCTCCGAAAAAATTTCGATCCTCAGCGCGAGCGCCACCTGCAGCCACTCGTCGACGGGATCGATGCAAGCGAGCGGGAGACCTGCTGTAACCAGATCTGCGATGAACCAGATTCTTGATGTTGCGGAAGAGCCCGCCGGGCATGCCGCG